>NZ_JBFAHW010000006.1:0-175233 GCF_040654355.1 Streptomyces sp. NPDC050704
CGCTCATCGGCCTGAACGGCCTCGTCCTCAAACGCCGGACGGGCTGAGTGGGCCGGGACGGGCTGGGGAGGTGCGCGGGCGGGCTGGGGGTTCCTGGACGGGCTGGGTGCGCGGGCGGGCGGGTGCATGGACGGTTGGGTGCCCGAGCGGACGGGCTGGTGAGTGCGCGGGCGGGTGCCTGGACGGGTGGATACCTGGACGGGCGGGTGCGTGGACGGGCCGAGTGCACGGGCTGGCGGGTGCGCGGACGGGCGGGGGGCCTGGACGGGTGGGTGCCCGGGCGGACTGGCGGGCTGGAGGGCAGGGCGCAGCCCGCCCTCCAGGGGCGCGGGGAACTGCGCGACCAGCCACAACCCATCCGCACCCGACGACGCACCCCCTCGGGGTCTGGGGCGGAGCCCCAGGGGAAGGGCAGGAACACCGCTCCGGGGTGCGGGCACAGGCGTGCCCGCACCCCGGACACGGTCGCCATGAACCCCGCTCGGGTCCACGGCTACCGACCGAGGGCCGTCCCCCTCAGCCGGAGCTCTTCACCTGCTCAGGCCAGCGCAGCGAGGCGCTGAGCCTCATCCCGCGTGGAGCGGGCGATGGCGTCCTCGTCGGCGCGCAGCAGCCGGCCGTTCTCGACGATCTGCTCGCCGCCCACGAAGGACGCGGTGACCGGCGCCGCGGCGCCGAAGACGAGGGCGGTGACCGGGTCGGCGATCGACGCGTGGGCCAGGGTGTCCAACTTCCACAGCACCAGGTCGGCGAGCTTGCCCGGCTCAAGGGAGCCGATCTCGCTTGCCCGGCCCAGGACTTGGGCACCGCCGTACGTACCGAGCCGCAGCGCCTGACGGGCGTTCAGCGCGGCCTCGCGATGGGCGCCGAGTCGGTTGATGAGCAGGGCGTTGCGCAGCTCGGTGTGCAGCTCGCCCGACTCGTTCGACGCCGTGCCGTCGACGCCGAGGCCGACCGGGACGCCGGCCGCGAGCATGTCGGGGACGCGCGCGATCCCGGCCGCCAGGCGGGCGTTGGAGGACGGACAGTGGGCCACCCCCGTCTTCGTACGGGCGAACGCGGCGATGTCGGAGTCGTTCATGTGCACGCAGTGCGCCATCCACACGTCCTCGCCGAGCCAGCCGGTCGACTCGAAGTAGTCGGTCGGGCCCATCCCGAACAGCTCCTTGCAGAACTGCTCCTCCTCCACGGTCTCCGAGCCGTGCGTGTGCAGCCGTACGCCCTTGCGGCGGGCCAACTCGGCACCCTGCTTCATCAGTTCGGTCGACACCGAGAAGGGTGAGCAGGGGGCCACGGCCACCTGCGTCATGGCACCGAAGGACGGGTCGTGGTGCTCGTCGACGGTCGCCTCGGTGGCGGCGAGCGCGCCTTCGAGGGTCTCGACGGCGAAGTCCGGCGGCAGCCCGCCGTCCTTCTCGCTGCGGTCCATGGAACCGCGGGCGAGCGTGAAGCGGACGCCCATCTCACGCGCGGCCCGGATGATCGAACCCGACAGGTCGCCGGTGCCCTTCGGGAAGACGTAGTGGTGGTCCATGGCGGTGGTGACACCCCCGCGGGCCATCATGCCGAGGGAGCCCTGGGCCGCCGCGTACGTCATGCGCTCGTCGATGCGCGCCCAGGTCGGGTAGAGCGCGACCAGCCAGTTGAACAGGTTGTGGTCCGTGGCGAGGCCGCGGGTGATCCACTGGTAGAAGTGGTGGTGGGTGTTGACCAGGCCGGGGGTCACCAGATGACCGGTCGCGTCGATACGGCGTACGACGTTCGCCAGGCCCTCCGGGGCCCGGCCCGCACCCAGGGACTCGACGCGGTTGTCCGCCACGACCACGTGACCCGACGCGTACTCGGTGTCGTCGGCGTCCACGGTCGCGATCGCACAGTTCTCGATGACGATGCGCTGAGTCACCGTTGCCATCGTTCGTCCTCTACTTTCCATATCCTCGACGGTGATCAGAGATTGGTGAGGTCCACCGGGATGTGCGGCTCGCAGCCGTCCCGCAGGACGGTGGCCTCGATCAGGCCGTACGGGCGGTCGGCGGCGAAGTACACGGCTCCGTCGGCGGTCTCGTTCTTGAGGCCGAACGGCTCCAGATCCACGAGGAAGTGGTGTTTGTTCGGCAGGGAGAAGCGGACCTCGTCGATCTCGTCGCGGTGGTCGATGATCCGCGACCCCATCTGGTACAGCGTCTGCTGGAGCGACAGCGAGTACGTCTCCGCGAAGGCCTGGAGCATGTGCTTCCTGACCTGCTCGTAGGAGTCCTCCCAGTCGGGCATCCGCTGCTCGTCGTCGGTCCAGTTGAACCGCCAGCGCGCGGAGACGGAGGTCGCGAGGATGCGGTCGTAGGCCTCCGGAAGGGTCGTGTACTTGTCCTTCACATAGCCCCAGAACTCGGAGTCGGTCGAGTTCAGCACGGTCAGGTCCGTGAGGCCGGAGACGACCTCCCACGACGAGCCGTCGTACGTGACCTGGGTCAGCCGGGTCTCCTGCCCCTTGCGGACGAAGGAGTGCGCGCCCGCACCGGCGTTCTCGATCCGCTCCCAGGCGTACTCCTCGATGCGGATACGCGCCGTGCCGATCGGCTCCTGCGAGGTCACGAAGTGCCGGGCGAGGTGGATGCCGAACTGCTCGGCGGACTCGATGCCGTGCTCCTTGGCGAAGGCGTACACCGTGTTCTTGGTGGTGTCCGTCGGCAGGACGTTCGCGTTGGAGCCCGAGTAGTGGACGTCGTCCATGTCGCCGCTCAGCGACACGGAGACGTTGAGGTCCTTGATGTGGTGGGTGGCGCCGTCCCGCGTGATCTTGACGACTCGGTTCTCGGCCTTGCCGTACTGGTTCTGGCCGAGAAGGGCCGGGCGGCCGGGACGGGAAGTGGGGGTCATGTCTGCTAGCTCCCTCGGTAAACGGAGTAGCCGAACGGGTTGAGCAGCAGCGGTACGTGGTAGTGCTCGCCGGGCCGGACGGCGAACGTGATCGCCACCTCCGGGAAGAACACCCCAGGACCGCTGTCCCGATGCGCGGGGGCGTCCTGCTGCGGATCGGCTTGCTTCTTCTCGAAGTCCTGCTTCTTCTCGAAGTACGGCTCCACGGCGAAGTCGAGCCGTACGTGTGCGGTGCCCTCCGGCAGCGCCGGCAGGTCCTTGCACCGCCCGTCCGCGTCGGTCGCGGAACCCCCGAGCGGCTGCCAGTCCGCATCGCGCCCGGAGCGGGCGGACAGCTGGACGGCGACTCCTTCGGCGGGGCGGCCGACGGAGGTGTCCAGGATGTGCGTGGACACCGAGGCGGTGGTGCTGGTGCTCATGCTCGGGCTTCCTCTTCGACGAGTCGGGCCAGCCGGATGCGGTTGATCTTGCCCAACTCTGTGCGCACGATCGCGCGTTCCTGCTCGGGCGAGTTGCCGATCCGCTCCTTGACCGCGTCACGCATCTGCTCACCGGTGCGGCCGGTCGCGCAGATCAGGAAGACGTGGCCGAACCTCTCCTGGTACGCCAGGTTCAGTTCGAGCATCTCCGACCTGAGTCGGTCGGAGGCACCGGCCATGCCGCGCTGCTCGCGCGAGGAGGTCGGATCGCCGGGCTTCGGGCGCCCGATCGGCGGGTGCCCGGCCATCGCCTCCGCCAGGTCGGCAGAGGTCAGCCCGGCCATGGCCGTGTCGCTCGCGGCGAACAGGTCGTCGGTCGTGGCGTACGGGCGATGGGCGAGCAGCCTCCGCGCCCATGCCGAGGAGGCGCACACCTCGTGGAGGGCGGCATAGGCCGCGTGCTCCTCCAGGGCGTTGAACCGGGCGAGGCCCGGCGGCGTGGAAGTCGAAGTCACGGGAGCCTCCGTGGCCTTGTCACTGATCTGGCTGCGACCAGCTAACGCCCTCGAAAACATCGCGTCAACAGTTTGTTGAAAATTCCGGGTACCGGAAGCCGCCGCCCGGTGCTGGGCGGCGGCGCGTCAGACGGGACCCGAGAGGGCGCGTTTCCCCTGGTCAGGAGCTCTTCTCGCGGTTCAGGTAGTTGTAGACCGTGAACCGGCTGACGCCGAGCGCGCTCGCCACGGTCTCCACGCCATGGCGCACGGAGAAGGCCCCGCGCGCCTCGAGTATCCGTACGACCTCCTGCTTCGCCTTGCGGTCGAGCTCCGCGAGGGGCTTGCCGCGCTTGCGCTCCAGGGCGGCGAGGATGTGGTCCAGCGAGTCGGCGAGCTGCGGCAGGCGTACGGCGACGACGTCGGCGCCCGCCCAGGAGAGCACGACGTCGTCGGGGCCGGCCTGATCGGGCGGGAGCATCTCGCCGCCCATGGCGTCGACCAGCGGCTTGACGGCCGTGACGAAGGGGTCGTCCCCGAAAGCGGTCACTTATCCGCCTCCCCGATCACGTTGACCTGGAGCGACACCCGGGTGGCGCCCGCCTCCAGCGCCTTGCGCAACAGGGCGTCGACCGCGGTGAGCACCGAGTCCGCGCCGCCCTCCGCGGTGTTGCCGAACGGACCGACGTCCACGGCGTCCAACTCGGCCCCTTCGATGACCTCGCGGGCGACCAGCGCGTGCGGCGGTGCCTCGTCGAGGTCGAAGGGCTCCGTCGTGAACTCGACTCTCAATCGCACTGTGCCCCCATGGCATCGGCTCCGACCTGTGCGTTTCCCCGGCCCACCGGAAACGAGGGCGGCTCGGGCGCTCAAGCGACCCTAGCCCGGACCCTAGCCCACCGGTCCTCGACCCTGTGAGGAACGGCCGGCCGAACAGCCGGATCGAATATCCGGGCGACCCGTGGGACACACGTTCGGCCGCGTGGGCGCGCGCGGACGGTCGGCAGCGCATAACGATTCGTCCATGAACATCCGCACACGCACCCTTGTGCCGCTGACCGCCCTCGCGGCGTCAGCCCTGGTGCCACTGATGCCGGCGACGGCTTCGGCACGCACCATGCCCACCACGACCATGGTCAAGCTCCCCGCGGGCTACTGCTGTCACGAGATCGCCCCGGCGGGCGACAGCCACATCGCGCCGGTGCTCGATCACGCGCGGCTCAGCGTCCCGTCGGACGTCTCCGTCGGCATCGGCTGCCATCGGCACAACTTCACCCCCGAGGAGCACGTCGACGAGTGCGACGGCGGTGTCGCCCTGGAGTGCGTGTCCGACTCCGAGGCCGGCCGGTGGGGCCTGATCGCGCTGGGCTGCGTCCCCGCGGGCTCCTCGCACACCATCGACCCCCACCACCTGCGGAAGGGACGGTGAAGGGCGCCATGAGGCGACTTCGTCCGCTGCTCGGTGCCGCCCTCGCACTGGCCGCCGCGTTGAACACCGTCACCCTGGTCGCCGGGCCCTCTCCGGCCGCGGCCGCCGACTGGCCGGCCGCCAAGCGCGTTCAGAAGGTGACCGCCACCATCAAGGTCACCGGCACCAGGAACTACGACTTCACCCGCTTCGTGGGTGCCGGCGCCCTCGGCGGCGGTGACCAGGCCGAGAACCAGCCGCCCGTCCTGGAACTCGCCGACGGCGCCACGGTCTCCAACGTCATCATCGGCGCCCCGGCCGCCGACGGCATCCACTGCCGGGGCACCTGCACGCTGAAGAACGTGTGGTGGGAGGACGTCGGCGAGGACGCGGCCACCTTCAAGGGCACCCGCGGCTCGCAGACGATGACGATCGACGGCGGCGGCGCCCGCAAGGCGGCCGACAAGGTGTTCCAGCACAACGGCCCCGGCACGTTCGTCATCCGCAACGTCCAGGTGGAGGGCTTCGGCAAGCTCTACCGCTCCTGCGGCGTCTGCAAGACCCAGTACCAGCGCCATGTCGTCCTGGACAACGTCACCGTGAAGTCCCCCGGGCACGACGTCGTCGGCATCAACCCCACGCCGTACGGGGACACCGCGCGGCTGACGCGGATCACCGTCCTGGGCGACCCGGGGCGCAAGATCGTGATCTGCCAGAAGTTCCGCGGAGTGACCGTCGGGGAGCCCACCAAGACCGGTTCCGGGCCGGACGGCAGGAACTGCCTCTACCGGACGTCGGACATCACCTACAGGTAAGACCCACAGGTAAGGGAGAGACACCGTGGTCCCCACCGGAAGCCGACGCCGGCTCCGCACCCCGCTCACCGCACTGGTGGGCGCGACCGCCCTGGCGGTCCCCCTGCTCCTCGCCCCGGAGGCCGCGGCCCGCGCCGCGGACACCTGCGCCGCCTTCAGCACGGTCAGCATCTCGCCGTACTACCTCAACAACAACGTCTGGGGGGCGAAGAACGCCAGCGGCAAGCAGTGCACCTGGCTCAACTCCTACCGGGGCGGCAAGGCCAACTGGGAGACGTCCTTCGACTGGACCGGCGACAGGACCAGCGTCAAGGCGTACGGCAGCGTCGTCCTCGGCTGGCACTGGGGCTGGAAGGAGAAGAACACCAGGCTCCCGGTCCGGCTCAACAGCGGCCGCAAGGTGACGTCGAGCTGGAACTTCAACATCACCCAGAACACGCCGACGGTCATGAACGTCTCGTACGACCTCTGGTTCCACCAGAAACCCAACCCCGACTGGAAGGACCAGCCCCACGACGAGGTGATGGTCTGGCTCAACCGCCAGAACGGCGCCGGACCCCTGGGCACCAAGCGCGAGCGCCTGACGGTCGCGGGCACGGCCTGGGACCTGTACGTCGGCAAGATCGTCAACAAGGACAGCGGCGGCCGGGTGACGAGCAGCTGGAACGTCTACTCGTACGTCCGTGCCGTCAACACCAACGCGGCGACCACCGACCTCACGGCACTGACGAACGCCCTGGTACAGCGGCGCCTCCTCGCGTCCACCTCCTATCTGACCAGCGTCGAGGCGGGCACCGAGGTGTTCACGGGCAAGGGCAAGCTGAGCACCAGCAGTTACTCCGTGAACGTCGGCTGACCACCATCACGGCGAAGGCTCCGGGCGATTCCGCCCGGAGCCTTCCGCGTGCCCGGCGCATTTCGGGCGGCACCCCTTGACAAGGTCCGCCGACGCGGGCAGCCTTTCCATAAAGCAGAAAGAAGATTCCACAATACGGAACTTGATAGGGAAGGGAGCGCCGACACCCATGCCGGGTTTCTCGATGGACGCAGCCGCGGACCAGCGCTTCAACGTCAACCTGTCGATCCTCTTCACGGAACTCCCGCTCCTGGAGCGCCCGGCGGCCGCCGCCGCGGCGGGCTTCACCGCGGTCGAGCTGTGGTGGCCCTGGATCGACTCCCCCACTCCTGAGGGCGCCGAGCTCGACGCGCTGAAGAAGGCGATCGAGGACGCCGGGGTCCGGCTGACGGGCCTGAACCTCTACGCCGGGCAACTGCCGGGCCCGGACCGGGGCGCACTGTCGATTCCCGGTGCGGAGTCCCAGCGGTTCCGCGCGAACATCGACGTGGCGGCGGACTTCGCGCAGTCGCTGGGCTGCGGGGCCCTGAACGCCCTGTACGGCAACCGCGTCGAGGGCGTGGAGCCGGCCGAGCAGGACGAACTCGCCCTGGAGAACCTGGTGTTGGCGGCCCGCGCGGCCGACCGCATCGGCGCGGTTCTGCTGATCGAGACGCTCAACAAGCCGGAGTCACCGCGCTATCCGCTGGTGTCCGCCCCGGCCGGTGTCGCCGTCGTCGACAGGATCAACGCGGCTACCGGCCTGGGCAACGCCAAGTTCCTGATGGACCTGTACCACCTGTCCATGAACGGCGAGGACCTGCCGTCGGTGATCGAGCGGTACGCCGCGAAGACCGGCCACGTACAGATCGCCGACAACCCTGGCCGCGGCGCCCCGGGCACGGGCACGCTCCCGCTGGAGGACCTCCTCATCCAGCTGAGGAAGGCCGGCTACGACGGCTGGGTCGGCCTGGAGTACAAGCCGGGCGACCGTCCGAGTGACGAGTCCTTCGACTGGCTGCCCGCCGAGGCGCGCGCGGCACGCTGAGCGCCAACTCATCGACGTATCAAGGCTTTTGGACAGTAAGGCTTTCAGAGAGGCACCCTCATGAGCAGCACACTCAGCAATTCCTCCCGCCCAACCCGACCGGCGGTCGCCTGGATCGGGCTCGGCATCATGGGCTCTCCCATGTCCGAGAACCTGATCAAGGCCGGATACGACGTCACCGGCTTCACCCTGGAACAGGACAAGCTGGACCGGCTGACCGCCGCGGGCGGCACGGCGGCGGGCTCGATCGCCGAGGCCGTCCGGGACGCCGACGTCGTGATCACGATGGTGCCCGCCTCCCCGCAGGTCGCGGCCATCGCGTACGGCCCCGACGGCATCCTGGAGAACGCCAGGTCCGGCGCCCTGCTGATCGACATGTCCTCCATCACCCCGCAGACCTCCGTGGACCTGGCGAAGGCGGCGCGGGACAAGGGCATACGCGTCCTGGACGCCCCGGTGTCCGGCGGCGAGGCCGGGGCCGTCGAGGCCGTGCTGTCCATCATGGTCGGCGGCGAGCAGGCCGACTTCGACGCGGCCGAGCCGATCTTCGAGGCGCTGGGCAAGACCATCGTGCTGTGCGGGCCGCACGGCTCCGGCCAGACCGTGAAGGCCGCGAACCAGCTGATCGTCGCCGTGAACATCCAGGCGTGCGCCGAGGCCGTGGTCTTCCTGGAGAAGTCGGGCGTCGACCTCAAGGCGGCCCTCGACGTCCTGAACGGCGGCCTGGCCGGCTCCACCGTGCTGACGCGCAAGAAGGACAACTTCCTGAACCGCGACTTCAGGCCGGGCTTCCGCATCGACCTGCACCACAAGGACATGGGCATCGTCACGGACGCCGCCCGCAACGTCGGCGCGGCGCTGCCGGTCGGCGCCGTGGTAGCCCAACTCGTCGCCTCCCTGCGTACGCAGGGCGACGGCGGCCTGGACCACTCCGCGCTGCTGCGCGCCGTCGAGCGCCTTTCCGGCGCGCAACTCTGAACCCGGGCCCGCGACGCCGGGCCCGCACAGACCTCCGGGCGGCGCCGCCGCTGACAATTGTCCTGTCGCGCCCAAGCGGCGGCGCCGCCCGGAACCGAACGGGACCGCGGTGGTGTGCGAGCCAGTGCGGTGGTGAAGGTCCCGAGGCCCCCTTCTCGACCTGAGGGAACGGGCTGCCCCGGGTCCGTCGCGGCCACCGCGGTCCCAGCCTGAACCACCTGAACCAAGAGCGCCGAGTACGGACGGTCCCGTACTCGGCGCTCTTGGTTCAGGAGAGACCGCGTACATGCGGCGTACGCATCCGGGCGTACCCCGGCTACGGAACCCTCAAATCAACCTCTGAACATGGCCCCGGGGGCTTCAACTCACTGTGCTTCAGGGCACATTCTCAGCATGTGAGGCCCGCCGGCACGGGGGCGGCGGGCCTCATAACGGGGAAACAGCGGGCTTGGCCGGAATCGGAGGTGAGACGCATGAGCGGTGTGATGACCACACCTCGGCGCGAGCAGTTCGCGGAGGCGCTGCTCCACGGCGTCGCCAGCTCCGGCCGGTCCGGCACGGTACTGCGGACGTCGGGGGTGTCCGCGGTTCGGGGGAAGCACGGGGGCGTCGGGTTCGGTCCGGACTGCGGGGGTTGCTCGGACTGAACGCGCCGCGAGGCCCCCGTCCTGGTCCTCAGGACGGGGGCCTCGGCTTGCCCTTCAGTACCTGGCCGGTCAGACCTTCAAGGGTTTGACGGACGTCGGTGCGTGGGCCGGCTCCGTCGCGATCTCCTCGAACTCCACGACGTTGCCGATGTCGTTGGTCGTGGACATCGAGATGTTGGTGACGCGCTCCAGGACGGCCTCGACGACGACCGGCACCTGGAACTCGGCCGCGAGCTTCTTCGCCTGTTCGAAGGCCGCGCCCAGCTCCCTGGGGTCGGTGACGCGGATCGCCTTGCAGCCGAGTCCCTCGACGACCTTGACATGGTCGACTCCGTAGACGCCCAGCTCGGGAGAGTTGAGGTTCTCGAACTCCAGATTGACCTGGAAGTCGATGTCGAACGCCCGCTGGGCCTGCCGGATCAGACCCAGGTAGGCGTTGTTCACCAGGACGTGCACGTACGGGATCCGGTGCTGGGCCCCGACGGCCAGCTCCTCGATCATGAACTGGAAGTCGTAGTCACCGGACAGCGCGACCACCTGCGCCTGAGGGGCGGCCTTGGCGACTCCGAGTGCGGCGGGGACGGTCCAGCCGAGGGGGCCCGCCTGACCGCAGTTGATCCAGTGGCGCGGCCGGTAGACGTGCAGCATCTGGGCGCCGGCGATCTGTGAGAGGCCGATGGTGGTGACGTACCGGGTCTCGGGGCCGAAGGCCCTGTTCATCTCCTCGTAGACGCGCTGCGGCTTGATGGGGATGTCGTCGAAGTGCGTACGGCGCTGGAGTGTCGCCTTCTTCTCCTGGGCCGCCTGCGCCCACCCGGACCGGTCCGGCAGGGCGCCCCGCCCCTTGAGTTCGCGCGCCACCTCGACGAACAGCTTCAGCGCGGCCTTCGCGTCGGACGCGATCCCGTAGTCCGGGGCGAAGATCCTGCCGATCTGGGTGGGCTCGATGTCCACGTGCACGAACTTCCGGCCGGCCGTGTACACGTCCAGCTTGCCGGTGTGACGGTTGGCCCAGCGGTTGCCGATACCGAGGACGAAGTCGGACTCCAGGAAGGTCGCGTTGCCGTAGCGGTGCGAGGTCTGGAGGCCCACCATGCCGGCGTTCAGCTCGTGGTCGTCGGGCAGGATGCCCCAGCCCATCAGGGTCGGGACGACCGGAACACCCGTCAACTCGGCGAATTCCACCAGGAGTTCGGAGGCGTCGGCGTTGATGACACCGCCACCGGCGACGATCAGCGGCCGCTCCGACTCACCCAGGAGCCCGATGGCCTTCTCGATCTGGGCACGGGTCGCGGAGGGTTTGTAGACCGGCAGCGGCTCGTACGTCTCCGGGTCGAACTCGATCTCCGTCAGCTGGACGTCGATGGGCAGGTCGATGAGGACGGGTCCCGGACGGGCCGAGCGCATCAGGTGGAAGGCCTGCTGGAAGACGCCCGGGACCTGGGCGGCTTCGAGGACGGTGACGGCCATTTTCGCCACCGGCCTGGCGATCGAGGCGATGTCGACGGCCTGGAAGTCCTCCTTGTGGATCACCGCGGTCGGGGCCTGCCCGGTGATGCACAGGATCGGGATCGAGTCGCCGGTCGCCGAGTACAGGCCGGTGATCATGTCGGTACCGGCGGGGCCCGACGTACCGATGCAGACACCGATGTTGCCGGCGGCGGTACGGGTGTACCCCTCCGCCATGTGCGAGGCGCCCTCGACGTGCCGGGCCAGGGTGTGGCTGATGCCGCCGGACGCCCTGAGGGCCGCGTAGAACGGGTTGATCGCCGCGCCCGGAACACCGAACGCATCGGTGACGCCCTCACGCTTGAGGATCTCAACTGCCGCGCGGGCAGCGGTCATACGAGCCATTGCGTACTCCTGCTTCGGCCGTCGGATTCGGGCTCCCGTCGCGCCCCGCGGAGAGCTTCAAATTCCGTAATACGGAAAGTAACTTCTACTATCTGGAAGCAATGTATGCGGGGGTCCGTGCAGCGTCAAGGGAGGGCGGACGGCTCGGCGATGGCCGGAATCCCCGGGCGTCCGATCGTTTCGCTGTCGGAGGGCGGGGTTCCGGAGGACGATGGAGTGGCTGTCCCGATGTGGTGTTCTGGAGTGGTTCATGGCCGAGAGCGTGCCGGTACGGTGTCCGGCCTGTCGGCGCGAGCATGTCTATGCGGCGCCGTCGTATCCGTGTGCGTGCGGTACGCCCGTGGCGCCCGTGCTCGACCGGCGCGCGCACCCGGAGCCCGTCACGCACCACACCTGGGACGGCGGCTGGGTGACGGTGCGCTGCGCGGCCTGCGGGCGTGCGGACCAGTGGCCGCGGCCTGAACTGGGGTGCTCCTGCGGGACGGTGCTGCGGATACCGGTGGTGAACGCGGGGACGGAAGCAGCGTTGGGCGCCGGTCCCCATACCGACGCGCACATAGCAGGCGCAGCGGCAGACCCAGACGAAGACCAAGACGAAAACGACGGTTTCAAAACGCGCGCGGGCTCCCACAACAAGCCGAACTCGGACGCGGACGCCGGGCTGACTACGGAGACGGGCGCGGACGACGGTCCGAGCTCGGGCCACGAGCCGGATACGGGCCCGGGCGACGGACCGGAAGCCAACCCGGGCGGCGAGTCCGAGGCCCCGCGCACCGACACCGGCACCGGCACCGGCACCGGCACCCAGCACCCGACGCCGGCCCCGCCCCCGACCTCACCCCACGGCTCCGGCCGCCCCGCCCGCATCCCCCTTCCCCGCACCGCCCCGGCCCCGCGTCCCGCGTTCCAGCCGGTGGCCATCCGTACGGCCCGGGACGCCGTCACCGCCGCCGCCCTCTACCTGCGCTGGCTCGGCTACCGGGACATCCGGCGGGCCGACCAGCGGCCGCCCTCCGGGATAGGCCTGGCGGCCCGCGGGATCGTCGCCCAGGTCGACCCGACCGTGCGCCCCGCGTCCCTGCGTGACGTGGAGTGCCTGTGGCTCACGGCGATGACGGAGTCGGCCGGCTGCGTCTACTTCTCGCTGGCCGGGTACGACGAGGACGCCCGCTCCCGTGCCGACTCCCTCGGCGTCCCGCTCTTCGTGCTGGACCTCACCGGCACCCCGCAACCGGTGAACAGCCTCGCCGACGAACTCATCGCCACCGGAGCCTGACCACCCCCGACTCCCCAACTGCCGGATGCGGTCACATACTTGACCCATGACCATCAGACCCGCGACCGCCACCGACCTCCCGCTGCTCCAGGACATCGAACGCGCCGCGGGCGAACCCTTCCGGGCCCTCGGCATGCCGGAGGTCGCCGACGACGAGCCGCCCGCGCTCGACCTGCTGGAGCGCTTCCGCGAGGCGGGCCACGCCTGGGTCGCCGAGACCGAGGAGGACGGCCGGGTCATCGCGTACCTGATCGGCGAGCCCCTGGACGCCGCGTTCCACATCGAGCAGGTCTCGGTCCACCCGGACGCCGCCCGCCGTGGCGTGGGCCGGGACCTGATCGCGTACGCTGCCGACCGCGCACGCGACCAGGGTCTGGCCGGTCTCACCCTGACCACCTTCGCGGAGGTCCCCTGGAACGCGCCCTATTACGAGCGCCTCGGCTTCCACGTGCTGGCCGAGCCCGAACTCACCCCGGGCCTGCGGAAGATCCGCGCGGCGGAGGCCGACCACGGCCTCGACCGCTGGCCCCGGGTGTGCATGTACAGGGCCACCACCGACCCCGCCCAGGGCCTGGACCCAGGGCGCTAGACGGCGTATTTCTCCCGCAGCTCGATCTTCCGCACCTTCCCCGACACCGTCATCGGAAAGGCCTCCATGATCCGCAACCGGCTGGGCACCTTGTAGTGCGCCAACCGCCCATCGCAGAAGGCCCGTAGCTCCTCCAGCGTCAGCGGGTCGCCGGCGTCGCGCGGGATGACACAGGCGAGTACCTCCTCGCCGTACCGCTCATGGGGTACACCCACCACCTGCACGTCGGCGATCTTCGGGTGTGCGTACAGGAACTCCTCGATCTCGCGGGGGTAGATGTTCTCGCCGCCCCGGATGATCATGTCCTTGATCCGGCCGACGATCTGTACGTATCCGTCGTCGAGCATCACGGCCAGGTCCCCGGTGTGCATCCAGCGCCCGGCGTCGACGGCCTCCGCGGTCTTCTCGGCCTCGTCCCAGTAGCCGAGCATCACGCAGTAACCGCGGGTGCACAGCTCCCCCGCCGAGCCGCGGGGCACCGTCACCCCGGTCGCCGGGTCGACGACCTTGACCTCGATGTGCGGCAGGACGCGGCCGACCGTGCCGGTGCGGTGTTCCAGGTCGTCGTCGCGGCGGGTCTGGAGGGACACCGGCGAGGTCTCGGTCATGCCGTAGCAGATGGAGACCTCTTCCATGTGCATCTCGGCGACCACCCGTTTCATGACCTCGACGGGGCAGGGCGAGCCCGCCATGATGCCGGTCCGCAGGGAGGAGAGGTCGTACGTGGCGAAGTCCGGGAGGTTCAACTCCGCGATGAACATGGTCGGTACGCCGTAGAGAGACGTACACCGCTCCCGCTCGACCGCCTGCAGTGTCGCCGCCGGGTCGAAGGACGGAGCGGGGATGACCACGCACGCGCCGTGCGAGGTGGCCGCGAGGTTGCCCATCACCATGCCGAAGCAGTGGTAGAAGGGCACCGGGACGCAGATCCGGTCCTGCTCGCTGTAGGCGATCAACTCACCGACGAAATAGCCGTTGTTGAGGATGTTGTGGTGCGAGAGGGTCGCGCCCTTGGGGAACCCCGTCGTGCCCGAGGTGTACTGGATGTTGATCGGGTCGTCGCAGGACAACTCGCCACCGCGCGACCGGAACTCCTCGCGCAGATCGGGTGTCCCGCGCCTGACCAGCGCGTCCCAGGTGGGATCGCCGATGTACACGGTCTCCCGCAACTGCGGGCATTTTCCCCGTACTTGCTCGACCATCGCCCGGTAGTCGCTCGACTTGTGGCTGATCGAGGCGAACAGCACGGAGATCCCGGCCTGCTTGAAGACGTACTCGGCCTCGTGGGTGCGGTAGGCCGGGTTGATGTTCACCATGATCGCGCCGATGCGGGCGGTGGCGTACTGGACGAGCACCCACTCGGGGCAGTTGACCGCCCAGATGCCCACCCGGTCACCCTTCGCGACCCCGGTGGCGAGCAGCGCGCACGCCAACTGTTCGACGTCCGCGGCGAATTGGGCGTACGTCCAGCGCCTCCTGGACGGTACGTCGACGAGCGCCTCCCGGTCCGGCCAGGCCGCGACGGCCCGGTCCAGGTTGGCTCCGATCGTGTCTCCGAGCAGGACCGTGCGGCTCGTCCCGTGCGTGTACGACAGTTCGGTCGACAGTTCGGTCGATTCAGACGATTCGGTCACCGGAAGTCCTCCTCGCGGTACTCGGCGGCCGAGCCCGCGGCCGTGGCCTCGCGCAGCTCGATCCGCCGGATCTTCCCCGACACGGTCTTGGGCAGCTCGCCGAACTCCAGGCGGCGGATGCGCTTGTACGGGGCGAGGACGCTGCGCGAGTGCTCGAAGAGCACCTTCGCGGTGTCCGGTCCGGGCTCCCACCCCTCGGCCGGCACGACGTACGCCTTCGGGACCGCGAGCCGCAGCTCGTCCGGGGCGGGCACGACGGCCGCCTCCGCGACGGCCTCGTGTTCCAGCAGCGCGCTCTCCAGCTCGAACGGCGAGATCTTGTAGTCGGACGCCTTGAAGACATCATCGGCGCGCCCGACGTAAGTGATGTATCCGTCGTCATCCCGCGAACCGATGTCACCCGTCCGGTAGTAGCCGTCCGCCATCGCCTCGGCCGTGCGGGCGGCGTCGCCGTGGTAGCCGGTCATCAGGCCCACCGGGTGTGCCGACAGGTCGAGTGCGATCTCGCCCTCCGCCGCGCCCGGCGCGCCCGACACCGGGTCGAGCAGTTCGACCCGGAAACCCGGGCTCGGCCGCCCCATGGACCCGGTCTTCAGCTGCTGACCTGGGCTGTTGGACACCTGCACAGCCGTCTCGGTCTGCCCGAAGCCGTCCCGGACCGTGACACCCCAGGCCCGCCGCACCTGCTCGATGACCTCGGGGTTCAGCGGCTCTCCGGCGGCGACGGCCTCACGCGGCGGCGTCCTCAGCCGGCTCAGGTCGGACTGGATGAGCATGCGCCACACGGTGGGCGGAGCGCAGAACGTCGTCACTCCCGCCCGGTCCATCTCCGCCATCAGCCGGCCCGCGTCGAAGCGCGTGTAGTTGTGGAGGA
Organism: Streptomyces sp. NPDC050704; assembly: GCF_040654355.1. Lineage (NCBI taxonomy): Bacteria > Bacillati > Actinomycetota > Actinomycetes > Kitasatosporales > Streptomycetaceae > Streptomyces > Streptomyces sp. NPDC050704. Next base: position 15,749 of record NZ_JBFAHW010000006.1, read on the forward strand.
AGACGGTCGCCTCGGCGTTCCAGGGCGCGAAGAGGTTCGACCAGGCGTGCTTGGCCCAGCCGGGCGAGGAGATGTTCAGGTGTACGTCGCCGGGCTTGAGACCGATCCAGTACATGGTCGCCAAGTGGCCGACCGGGTACGACACATGGGTGTGCTCGACGAGCTTGGGGCGGGCGGTGGTGCCCGAGGTGAAGTACAGCATCAGCGGGTCGTCGGCCCGGGTCGGGCCGTCCGGCCGGAAGCCCGCGGAGGAGGTGCGGCGGTACACGTCCTCGTACGACTGCCAGCCCCGGTGCTCACCGCCGACGGCGATACGTGTGTAGTCGCCGGGCACCTCGTCGAACTTGCCGGTGTCCTCGGCGCGCACGAGCACGTGCCGGACCCGGCCCCGGTCGACGCGGTCCCGCAGGTCGGCGGGGCCCAGCAGCGGGGTGGCCGGGATGACCACGGCGCGCAGCTTCATCGCGGCGAGCGCCGTCACCCACAGCTCGGCCTGGTTGCCGAGCATGACCAGGATCCGGTCCCCGGCCCGGACGCCGAGCTCGCGCAGCCACTCCGCGACCTGGTCGGAGCGCACGGACAGCTCGCCGAAGGACAGGCGGGTCTCGCGGCCGTCCTCCTCGACGATGTGCAGTGCGGTCCGGCCGTTGCCGTCCGCGATCACGTCGAACCAGTCGAGCGCCCAGTTGAAAAACTGCGGGCGGGGCCAGCTGAAACCCCCGTAGGCCGTGGCATAGTCCTCGCGATGCTCCAGCAGGAAGTCCCGCGCGCTGCGGAAGCGCTCCGTCGACGTCATCGTCGTCGTCATCTGTCCTCCTCGGCTCCGGCACCATTGCCGGGTGGCTCAATGACATCGTGTAATCCGTGATGCGGGTCTCACCACCCCCGGACGGGGGTGCGTGGCGGCGAAGGGACGGTCACGTGGCGACAGGCGCAGCCGAAGCGGTGGAGATGCGCGGCGCGCTGATGCGGCTGCGCCGGACGACGGGGCTGCCGGTCGCCTTCGGCGGGCTGGTCGAGCCGGGCCGGCAGCAGGTCCGTATCAGCGAGCTGAACGGCACGGCGACGGCGGCGCTCAGCGCGCTCGCGGTGTCGTCGGGCAACGGACTCGGCGGCAAGGCGGTCGCCCTGGCCAGGCCGTGCGCCGTCACGGACTACTCCGCCTCGCGGCGGATCAGCCACGAGTACGACGCGGCGGTCGCCGCGGAGGGCCTGCGGTCCGTGCTCGCGGTGCCGGTCGTCGTACGCCGCCAGGTGCGCGGTGTCCTGTACGGCGCGCTGCGCACGGCCCAGCCGCTGGGTGACCGGACGCTGGCCGCGGCGGTCGAGGCGGCGCGGGACGTCGAGCAGTCGCTGGTCGTACGGGACGAGGCGCACGGCCTGCTGGCGGTGGCGCACGAGTCGGAGCCGACCGCGGGCGTGCCGTCGGGACGGGTGTGGGAGCAGGTCCGGGAGGCGCACGAGGCACTGCGGGCGCTGGCACCGCGCGTCGTGGACCCGGCGCTGCGGGCGGAGCTCCTCGCGGTCTGCGACACGCTGGCCACGGCACCCGCCCCGCCGCCGACGGCCCGGCGGGTCCGGCTCACCCCGCGTGAGCTGGACGTTCTGACCTGTGTGGCGGCCGGCCGGACCAACGCGGCCGCCGCGGACCGGCTCGGACTGCGGCCCGAGACGGTGAAGGCCTATCTGCGTTCGGCGATGCGCAAGCTGGGCGCGCACACGAGGCTGGAGGCGGTGGTGGCGGCACGGAGGGCGGGGCTGCTGCCCTGAGACCCGTCCCGTCCGTCACGTTTCCATTCATGCGCGAGCACTCTGAAACCGCCTATACCAAGACTCTGTTATTTCCCTCACGGCGCAACCCTCATAAATTCAGAGGCTCTTTGCTTAATATTGAACCGGACACGACATGAGAGGAGCGGTGCGCGTGCGACGGGATTTCGAAGAGCCTGTCAGACCCCGTTCCGACCAGGTCGTCGGGCGGGACGAACTGCTCGGACGAGCAGGTGAGCAGCTCGTCCGAGGGAGCAGCGTTCTCCTGCACGGTCCGCCCGGAATAGGAAAGTCGACCGTCCTGCGGGCACTGGCCGCGGAATATGCCGAATCGGCCCGAACCGTGTTGCGCTGCTCGGCCACCGAGTCGGAATCCCATCTCCCCTTCCTCGCCCTGGTCGATCTGCTCGGCCTGGTCGCCGACGAGGTCGCGGACACGCTGCCCGCCCCCCAGCAGGCCGCGCTCGAAGCCGCGCTCACCGGCCGTGCCGAATCGTCCCTGACCCGGGACGCGCTGGCCCTGCGTCTCGCGGTGCTGTCGGTGCTGCGCGCGCTGGCGGCCAAGGGTCCCGTCCTCCTCGTCGCCGACGACCTGCAGTGGCTGGACGCGCCCAGCGCCGAGCTGCTCGGCTTCGCGGCCCGCAGGCTCGGCGGGATGCCGGTACGGATGCTCGGCGCGGTGCGTACCGGCACCGAACCGAAGGAGCAGGAGCACGACCCGTATCTACGCGCGTATCCACCGGAGGCGCTTGCCCTGCGGCTGACTCCGCTGACCCGGCCGCAGGTGTCCGAGCTGCTCGCCGCCCGCGGTTACACCGGGCTGCGCCGCTCGACGTTGCGGGACATCCACCACACCAGCGGCGGCAACCCGCTGTTCGCGCTGGAGCTCGGCCGCGCCCTGGCCGAGAGCCCGACACCGCCCCGCCCCGGCGAACCGCTGCCGGTGCCGACCTCGCTACGGGCCCTCGTCCTCAGCCGTCTCGAACTGCTGTGCGCCGACGCCCGGCAGACCCTGCTCGTCGCGAGCGCGGGAGCCCGCCCCACTCTGGCGCTGCTGCACGCCGCGGGCCGTACGAACGCGGAGTCGGAGACGGCGCTCGCGGCCTCGCTCGGCCTGTTGGCGTCGCACGGCCCCGACGCCCAGGGGCCTGACGGCCAGGAGGGCGCCGTGCGTTTCGCGCATCCGCTCGTCTCGGCCGCGCTGTACGCCCAGGCGACACCCCAGGAGCGGCGGGCCGCCCATGCCGCGCTGTCCACGGCGGCCTCGGACCCGATCGAGCGGGCCCGGCATCTCGCGCTGGCCACCAGCGGCACGGACGAGCGGGTGGCGGCACGGCTCTCCGAGGCCGCGGCGCTGGCCCGGGACCGCGGCGCACCCTCGGTGGCGGCCCACCTCGGCCTGCTCGCCGCCCGGCACACTCCCCCGGACGGCGGACCCGGCGCGGACGAACGGCGGTTGCGGTCCGCCGAGGACGCGCTCACCTCCGGTGAGATCGACCTCGCCCGCGAGGTGGCCCGCGACGTCCTGGACCGGGCGACCGACGCGGCGGTCCGGGTACGCGCCTGGATGGTCGTGATCGACTCGGCGGGGCAGGCGATGGCCGAGGTCGACTCCGTCTTCCCGCAGGCCCTCGCGGACGCGGGCGACGATCCGCGGCTGCTCGCGCTGGTCCGCTACCAACTGGCGTGGCGGGCGCTGCTCGTGGGGGGCGAGATGGAGAAGGGCCGCGAGGAGGCGGCCGAGGCCGCACGGCTCGCCGCCACGGCCGCCGACCGGAGCACCGAGTTGCTGGCGCTGTCCTTCCAGGCCCAGATGGAGACGCTGATGGGTCACCCGGAGGCCCCGGCGACCCTCGAACGGGCGCTGCGGGAACCGCAGGACCCGAAGGTGGCCTGCGACCACAACGGTGCGGGCGCCACCCGCTTCCGCTGGCAGATCATGAGCGACCAGCTCACCGACGCACGCGCGACGATCACCCGGCTCCTCGGCGAGGTGCGCCGGCGCGGCATGGTCGAGAGCGAGGTGCACTTCCTGCGCGGGCTCGCCGACACCGAACTGCGTTCCGGGCACTGCGGCCGGGCGCTCGACCTCGCCCACGAGAGCCTGCGGCTCGCCCGGGACACCGGCATCGGCGAGGCCGCGGGCAACATGTTCACCTCGCTCGCCGAGGCCGCGGGCGGCGATGTGCACCGGGCGCTCGTGCTGGCCGACGACGCGGTGCGGCGGGCCGAGGACGACGGCGACCTGATCTACCTCTCGCGTGCGCTGGGCGCGCTCGGGCATGCCCAGCTGGTGGGCGGGGACGCGGCCGGGACCGTCCGGTCACTGCGCCGGGCAAGGGAGTTGGAGCAGGGCCTCGGCATCTTCGACCCCGCGCGCGGCCGTTGGCACGGCGACCTCGCCGAGGCGCTCGTACAGGTCGGTGAACCGGCGGAGGCGCAGGACGTCATCACCGCCACGCCTGAGCACGCGGTACGGCTCCGGCGGGCGAGCGTCCTCGCCGTACTGGACCGCGCGGAGGCCCTCGTGAAGGCGGCGGGCGGCCAACACGACGCGGCCGCAGAGCAGTTGACCTCGGCTCAGGACCAACTGGCCCGTCTCGGCTACGGACTCGAAGAGGCCCGGGCGGCCCTCGCGCTGGCCCGGCTGCGGGCGGAGCGGCCGGGGCGGGCCGCGCGGGGCTCGTACGACGAGGCCGCGCGGCTGTTCCGGCGCTGCAAGGCCGTGCCCTGGCTGCGCCAGCTGGACGCGTTCGCCGCGGCCGTGCCCTCGGCGACCGCCGCGCCGGCCTCCGTCTCCGCTCCGGCGGTCGCCGAGTCGGCCCTGTCCCAACTCGACCGGCTGGCCGCGACGGAACGCCAGGTCGCGGCGCTCGTCCTGGAGGGCGCCACGAACCGCGAGATCGCCGCACGCCTGTTCATCAGCGTGAAAACGGTCGAGGCAACGCTGACACGCGTGTACCGCAAGCTGGGAATCCGGTCGCGGGTCGACATCGTCCGGTTGGCGGCGGGGCAGCAACGGGCGGAGTGAGCCGAGGGGGACCGAGCCGAGGGGGACCGAGCCGAGGGCGGTGAGCGGGGACGAGGGACGGCACCCCGGGCGGTCGGTGGGGCCGGTGCTCGGTGGGTCCGACGCTCGGCGAACGGTGCTCTGCCGGCGGGTGACGCACGGCCGGAAGCCAGAAGCCGGTGCCGGTCGAGGGCTGGGGATCGGAGGCCGAAGGGCGGGGTGAGCCCGAGCGGGGCCGGTGCTCGTGTCCGCCCGGAGGCCCCGCCGCAGGGACCGAGGGTTATCCCTCGTCAACTCCCGCAGGGAGTTCCCTCATTGGGGAAAGGGTCGGTCCGCTTCTAGCGTGGGACCCGCCCCGCAGGCTGTCGTTCCACCCCCACAGTGCACCCCCCACCGGCACACCTGAGGAGAACCATGTTCGGGCTCACCTTTGCCAAGAAGGCCGCCGCCGTGACCGCGGCGATCGCCGCCGCCGCGACGACCTGCCTGCTCGGCACGTCCACCGCGAGTGCCGCTCCGCAGCCCATCGTCGGTGGTTCGACGACCACGGCGGCCGCGTACCCGTACGTCATGCAGATCACCAACGCCTCGCAGTCCCAGTTCTGCGGCGGCACCCTGGTGTCGGCCACGAAGGTCGTCACGGCCGCCCACTGCATGGTCGGGAGAACCACGAGCAGTACCCGTGTGGTCGGCGGCCGCACCTACCGCAACGGCACCAACGGCACCGTCAGCCAGGTCAGCAAGATATGGATCCACCCCGACTACTCGGACGCCGAGAACGGTGACGACATCGCCGTCCTGACCCTGTCGACCGCCATGCCGTACACGCCCATCGGCTACGTCTCCGCCTCCGAGACCAGCGTGTACGCGGCCGGCACCACCGCCCGCATCACCGGCTGGGGCACCACCAGCTCGGGCGGTTCGTCCTCCAACCAGCTGCGTACGGCCACGGTCCCGACCGTGTCGAACGCCACCTGCTCCTCGTCGTACGGCTCGTCGTACATCTCCTCCGACATGGTCTGTGCGGGCTTCGCCTCCGGCGGCGTGGACACCTGCCAGGGCGACAGCGGCGGCCCGTTCGTCATCGGCGGCAAGCTCGCCGGCATCACGTCGTGGGGCTACGGCTGCGCGGACGCCGCGTACCCGGGCGTCTACACCCGGCTGACCACGTTCTCCAGCCTCGTGACGACGCAGGTCAACTCCTAGTACGCAGGTCAACTCCTAGTACGTCCTGCAGTACGTCCCGTCCCAAGACTTCCTGAGCACGACTCAGGTAGTGCCAGGGGGCGTTGCGGGCCTCCACGAGCGGCCCGCAACGCCCCCTTTCCATCTGCCGTGACATGCCTGGGCGCATTGTCAGTGCCGCCTGTTTCAATGGATTCTGGTGCGGGTGATGGATTCCGGTGCGGGTGATGGGCTGAACTACGGGGGGTGACGGCATGGTGTCGACAGACCGGTTCCTGGCCTTCGCGGCGATGTCGCTGCTGGTGGTCATGATCCCGGGTCCGAGCGTGCTGTTCGTGATCGGCCGGGCGCTCGCCCACGGCCGGCGCACGGCGGTGGCGACGGCGGTCGGGAACGTCTTCGGCTCGTATCTGCTGGTCGTGGCGGTCGCGGTGGGGCTCGGCTCGATAGTGGAGCGCTCGGTCGTCGTCTACATGACGGTGAAGCTGGCGGGAGCCGCGTATCTGGTCTTCCTCGGCGTGCAGGCGGTCCGGCACCGCAAGGACGTGCGGGCGTCGGCCATCGAGCGGCACACCGACCGGTCGCCCGCCCGCAGCGATCTGCGAACGGTCCTGGACGGCGCCCTGGTCGGTGTCACGAACCCGAAGGGCATCGTCTTCTTCGCCGCCGTGCTCCCCCAGTTCGTGGACCACTCCGCCGGTCAACTCCCGCTGCAGATGCTCGTGTTGGGCCTGATCCCGATATCCATCGGCCTGGTCACGGACACCCTGTGGGGCCTGACGGCGGCCACGGCCCGCGGCTGGTTCGCCCGCTCGGACCGGCGGCTGTCGCTGATCGGCGGCGCGGGCGGCTTCACGATGATCGGGCTCGGCGTGACGGTGGCGGCGACGGGCCGGGCGGACTGAGCGCCGCGCTCCAGTCCTGCCCCCTTGCCGGGCCGACCGACCGCCGCTCTCCAGTCCCGCCCCCTTGTCCGTCGGCTGCCATCAGCTTGTCGTCGGCCGCTGTCAGCCTCGTACGACGGTCCCGAACCGAATGTCGTTCGAGGACGCCTCACTCAGCACCGACAGCATCCGTTGCCCTTCCTCGACCACCTCGTCGCGCTGCCCCTTGGTGAGCGTGCTGAACGGCTCGACCGTGAGCACGGCCTGGTCGCGGGACTCCTCCAGCTGCCATACGCCCCGGAGGAAGCCGTCGACGAGCAGCGTGCGGTAGGCCTGGTTGCCCTGCCAGCTGCGCCCCCGGTACTCGGCTGGGACGACCCGGGAGCGGTCGGCGTGTGAGAGGAGCAGGTTGTCGAACTCGGGGAGCAGGCGCGGCGGAGCCGGGGTGTCCGCGTCCGGGCGGGACGCGTCCGGCAGATCGAAGAGCTCGACTCCGCGCTCGTCCTGGAAGGTGATCAGCTGGGGCCGGAGCCGCTCGAAGGCCTCGCGCAGCCGGGTCAGGCCCGCCCAGGCCTGCATGTCCCTGACGGAGGCGGGGCCGAACGCGGCGAGATAGCGCAGGACGGTGGCGTCCGGGGCCGGGGCCGGCTCTGCCGGGCGGCCGAGCCAGTGCTCGGCGGTAGTGAGAGCGACCTGGCCGCTCCTGCCCCACAGGCCGCGCGGGGTGACCTGGACGAGGGGCAGCCGGCAACGGGCCGCGACGGAGAGCGCGAGCGGGTCGGCGTCCGGCCACTCGGTGAGCAGCGCCTCGCGGAGCTGCTTCATGGTGCGCGGCTCGGCCTCGACCAGCTCCCGGCTGATCTCGGTGAGCCGGTCGAGATCCACGCCGACGAGCCCTTTGCGGAAGCCGTGCAGCTCCCGCTCGCGCGCGTCCTGCACGAGCGGCCGCAGGGTGAGGCAGTCGTCGGCGGTGTGGGTGTGGATGGTGGACCGCATGGTCACGATGCGGACGACCTCGCGGGCCTCCATCGCGGCCGACAACTCCTGCGGCACGAAGCCTTCCAGGCGGGCGGCGAGCGCGTAGTACGGGGGCTTCACGTTCTGTGCCTGGAGGCCGACGAGGTGTTCGACGGCGTCCGTCGCGGACCGGGCGGCCCGGCGCAGGAGCAACTGCCGGTCGAGGGTCGCACGGTTCAGCGCGCGGGCGCTCAGCACGGGGGCGGTCGAGGTCTTCGTCATGCTCCGCACGCTAGCGGGCCTTGCGGACACCTTCTGTCCGCAACCCTTGACGATCTCCTACCCACCCCGCGCACTCACGCCATTTGACCCGTATATCCTGCTCCGTGATCAGAAAGACAGCTGTTCGACACGGGAGGCAGCCGCGATGCCGGAGCGCCGAGTCCGCCCCGTACCCGCTTCGAAGGCCGATGCGAAGGGCAACGCGAAGCCGGTCACGAAGGGCAACCGGAAGTCGATGTGGCGACGCGCCATGACCTCGACGGCGCCACCGCCCACGGAACCCCCGGAGCCCAGCCCGGCCCCCGCCGAGACCACTCCCCCGGAGCCCGGCAGCGTCGTACAGGCAGCCCTCTACCGCGACGGCGTGCGCGTCGCGGCCCCCGCCTCCCTCGCGGACACCTTCCGCGAGCTGCGCGACCAGCCGGACGGCATGGCCTGGATCGGCCTGGCCCGCCCGACGGAGGACGAAATCCTCTCCCTGGCCGCCGAGTTCGACCTCCACCCGCTCGCCATCGAGGACGCGATGGAGGCCCACCAGCGCCCGAAGCTGGAGCGCTACGGCGACACGCTCTTCGTCGTCCTGAGCGCCGCCCGCTACCTCGACGCGCCCGAGGAGGTCGACTTCGGCGAACTGCACGTCTTCATCGGCCCCGACTTCCTGATCACGGTCCGGCACGGCGCCGCACCGGACCTCACCGCCGTGCGCCGACGCATGGAGGAAACCCCGGAGCTGCTGAAACTCGGACCCGAGGCGGTCCTCTACGCCATTCTCGACGCGGTGGTGGACGGTTACGCCCCGGTCGTCGCCGGCGTCCAGAACGACATCGACGAGATCGAGACCGAGGTCTTCCGCGGCGACCCCAAGGTCTCCCGCCGCATCTACGAACTCTCCCGCGAAATGGTCGAGTTCCAGCGCGCCACCCGCCCCTTGGTCGGCATGCTGCACGGCCTGATGGCCGGCTTCGCCAAGTACGGCACCGACGAGGAACTCCAGCGCTACCTCCGCGACGTCGCCGACCACGTCACCCACACCAGCGAACGCGTGGACGGCTTCCGCCAGGCCCTCGCGGACATCCTCACGGTCAACGCGACCCTGGTCACCCAACAGCAGAACGCCGAGATGCGCGCCCTCGCCGAGGCGGGCTTCGAACAGAACGAGGAAATCAAGAAGATCTCGTCATGGGCGGCGATTCTCTTCGCTCCCACACTCGTCGGGACGATCTACGGCATGAACTTCGACGACATGCCGGAGCTGGGCTGGCACTTCGGATACCCCTTCGCGATCGGCCTGATGGGGATTGTCTGCGCCAGTTTGTACGTGATCTTCAAGCGGCGGGACTGGCTCTGAACACCTCGCATGACCTGGCCTTTTGGGTGTCGGCGAGCGCCTGGGAGGACCCAGGGAGAAACGATTGACATCCATGCGGCACCCGGAAGGAGACAGGTCGGGCATTCGACGACTACTGGCAGGCCACGCACTGAGCAGGATGCGGCCCTGAACTCCCAGGATGTACTCAAGCCTTGTCCACCGCGAGGACGTCCGACACGAGGGACTTCAGCAACTCGCCACAGGCCGCGCCGCGCCCCCAGAACGGGCAACAGGGCAGGTTCCTTCTCGAGCGAGCAGTTCCGTACCCGGCTCGGTCACGTCAGCGGCCACAAGGTGTAAAGCACTCGCCGAACGGGCGCTGTCTGCACGAAGACGCCGGAGCGAGAGAGAAGACCGGCCTCTTGCGGTGAACCCGCGCCGGCCGCCCGCGCTCCAGTGCGGGCCTCACCCTCTGTCAGCGCGCGGTACGGCCCCCTCCCGGCAGCGGCAAGCCCGCGCGGCAGAAGGGTCACCCGGCGCTACGAGGTTCACGGCGCCGGTAGGGCACCGATCTGCTGCATCACCCCGAGGAGATCAGGCTGGCCCCGTTCGCCGACGATCCGGCCGTCGGCCAGGTAGTAGAAGTTCATGGCCTGCACCGAGATCTTGTTGCCGCTCGCCGGGATCCCGAAGAATTCACCGTCGTGGGTTCCCCGCATGGTGAACCGCGCTGCCACGGTGTCGCCTTCGGAGACCGTCTCCTCCAGCGTCCACTGGACGTCCGGGAAGCCGCCGCGCATCATCCCGATGACTTCCATGTACCCATCGGGTCCCCGCAGTGGTTCCGGGTGGCTTGGTGCGTGGAACACCGCGTCCGGAGAAATGACCTCGCGGGCGATGTCCTCGTTGCCCGTGTTGATGAACTCGACGAAGCGGTTCATCACTGACTCGGTGGACTGCGATGGCATCTTGCTGTGCCTCTCCAGAGACGTTTGGGCGGGTACCTACGAGCGTAACATCGAATCGATGTTCACATCGATCCGATGCTCGCGTGGGAGGATAGACTCATGCTGGAACTCGCGATACTCGGCTTCCTCGCCGAGGGGCCCCTGCCCGGACACGAACTGCGCCGCCGCGTCTCACAGCTGACCGGCTATACGCGGCCGGTCAGTGACGGCAGCCTGTATCCGGCGATCAACCGTCTGACCAGGGCGGGCCTGATCGAGCGGCGCGCCGACCCGGCCGCGGGGGCGGCCCGGTACGTGCTCAGCCTGACCGCGGCCGGACGGGCCGACATGCTTCAGCGCCTGCGCAAGCCCGCCGACCACGAGATCACCGACTTCACACGGTTCTACGTCGTCCTGGCATTCCTCTCCCACCTGCCCGACCTGGCCGAACGGCACGCGGTGCTGCGCAGACGGCTGGAGTTCCTGGAAGAACCGGCGAGTTTCTTCTACGACAACGAGCGACCCCTGCGTGCCGAGGAGGTCGCCGACCCCTACCGGCGGGGCATGCTGTTCACCGCCCGCGCCACCAGCCGCGCCGAACGGACCTGGCTGCGCGAGACCCTCGGGGAGGAACCGCCCGCATTCGACACCGCATGCACCGACAGCGATCCGCATGCGCCCGCCGCTCCCCCGAGCTGACCACCCACGGAGGTACCCCCATGCTTGCTTCCTGGTACGACGCCCAGGGACCCGCCGCCGATGTCCTGCACGTCGGTGAACTCCCTGATCCCGTCCCCGGCCCCGGCGAGGTCCGCGTCCGCGTCACCGTCTCGGGCGTCAACCCCGGCGACACCAAGAAACGGCGCGGCTGGCTCGGCTCGTCCATGCCCTTCCCACGGGTGATCCCGCACAGCGACGCCGCCGGAGTCATCGACGCCGTGGGCGCCCAAGTCGACGCCCGCCGCGTCGGACAGCGGGTCTGGGTATACGGCGCCCAGTCCTACCGCCCCTTCGGCACCGCCGCCCAGTACACCGTCGTACCCGACCACCAGGCCCCACCCCTGCCCGACCACCTCAGTGACGAGCTGGGCGCGAGCCTCGGCATCCCCGGCATCACCGCCCACCGCACCGTCTTCGCCGACGGCCCGGTCGACGGCCAACTGGTCCTGGTCCACGGAGTTCTCGGCGGCGTCGGCTCCCTGGCCGCCCAGCTCGCCCACTGGGCCGGCGCGACTGTGATCGCGACCGTCCGCCGCACCGCGGACCTCGACCGCGTCGACCCTGCCGTCGTCTCCCACGCCGTCGCCCTGGACACCGGCGACCCCGCTGCGGCCATCCGCTCGTACGCGCCACGGGGCGTCGACCGGATCATCGAGGTCGCGCTGTCCGACAACGCCGATCTCGACAACGCCGTCGCCGCCAACAACGCCGTCATCGCCGCCTACGCCACCCGCACGGACCGCACCGAGATCCCCTTCTGGCCGCTGTTGTTCAACAACGTGACCCTGCGGCTGCTCGGCAGCGACGACTTCACCGCCGAGGCCAAGCGCCAGGCCGCCCGCGACCTCACCTCCGCCGCCGCCGTCGGCACCCTCACCGTCGCCGTCGGCGACCGTCACCCGCTGGACGACATCGCCAAGGCCCACGACCACGTCGACGCCGGCGGTGGCCACGGCCGAATCCTGCTCACCATCCCCCAATAGCGCGGACTCGGAACACTGCCCCTGCTCAACTGCCCAGCGCTACGGGGCGGCCCGTCGCGCTGCCAAGTAATCGGACCAGTTCCCGCAGGCGAGGGTGGCCCAGCGTTCGGCTGTCTTGGGGGGATGCCGAGCTGGCAAGCGATGACCATGGGCGGCGGGTCCGGTGGCACCTCGACCGCATGGTGCGATGCCGGCGCGACCGTGTCGAGTGAACATTTCGACGAGGATCGAACTCATGGCCGCCCCAACAGGCGTGTGCCACTGTCCTTGCGACCGCTGAACGAACAGGGCGGAACGCATGAGACATGCCATCAAGGACTGACCGACTCTGAATAAGCACAAGCCAACAACCACGGCCGGCTGACGGCCCGTCCGTCCGGGACGTCTGTGCAGCGGGTGCTTTCGCGCCGGCACGACGAGCGAAGGAGCTCCAGATGCTCAACATCGAACCGCAACAGGCCGCCGGCAAGGTCCTCCTTCACTTCAGCATGTCGCTGGACGGGTTCGTGGCGGGGCCGAACCACACCATGGACTGGCTGACCGGGGTCACCGGCCGCGACGGCGTGGAAGAGGAGTACATCGAGACAACCGGCGCGGTCCTGGGCGGGCGGAACGGCTGGGACCACGACCCGAGCGCCCGGCCCTACAGCGAGGACTGGAAGGGCCGGATCTTCGTCCTCACCCACCACCCCGAAGACGCCACGCCCGCCGACGGTGTCACGTTCCTGAACTGCGACGTGGCCGAGGCGGTACGCATCGGCCTGGAGGCCGCCGACGGCAAGAACCTCGAAGTCCTCTCCCCGACGATCGGCCGCCAACTGCTCGAACGCGGCCTGATCGACGAAATCAACCTGCACATCGCACCCGTCCTGCTCGGTGACGGCATCCGGCTCTTCGACAATCCCGGCGGCCGGCCGATCCGGCTGCGACATGCCCACGGCTCACAGCCCTTTGCCGAAGTCGATGTGCGCTACCACCCCGTCGCGGAAGCGTAGGAACCGCGGCGGCCCCGTCCGGGCCGTTCAGGTTCGGACGCCGCCGGGCCGCCTCCACCGTGTGTCGAGCGTGCCGGTCACAGCCACTCGTTTCGGACGCCAAGGCATCAGGAGGTGAGGCCCGCGTCGCGGGCCGCCAGGGCGGCCTGGACGCGGTTGGTGACTTCCAGTGCGGTCAGGACTCGGCTGACGTGGGCTTTGACGGTGCTCTCGCGCATGGCGAGGCGGGTGGCGATGTCGGCGTTGGTGTCGCCGTGGGCGAGCAGGGTGAGCACGTCGCGTTCGCGCGGGGTGAGCCGGTCCAGCCGGGCCTTGGCAGCGGTTGCTTCGGGCTGGTTGGCCGCGTGGTAGCGGTCGATGAGACGGCGGGCCGCGGTGGGGTGGAGCATGGCCGAGCCGGCGGCCACCAGGTGGACGGCGCGCAGTATTTCGGCGGGGTCGGTGTCCTTGAGCAGGAAGCCGTCGGCTCCGGCGGCGAGCGCGTTGTAGACGTACTCGTCGAGGTCGAAGGTGGTCAGGGTGATCACCTTCGGCGGGTGCGGGAGGGCTCGTAGTCGGGCGGTGGCGGTGATGCCGTCCATGCGGGGCATGCGTACGTCGACGAGGGCGACGTCGATGCGGTGGGCGGTGGCCTGTTCGATGGCCTTCAGGCCGTCGGGGGCCTGGGCGACGACCTCGATGCCGGGGTCGCCGTCCAGGAGGTCGGTCAGGCCGAGGCGTACCAGGGCGTCGTCGTCCACGATCATGGTGCGGATCATGTGCGGGTGCCGTTCTGTTCGATGCCGGCGGGGTGGGGGATGCGGGCGACCAGTCGCCAGGCGCCCGCGCCGGCCGGTCCGGCGTTCAGGTGGCCGCCGAGGGCGGTGACGCGTTCGCGCAGGCCGACGAGGCCGTAGCCGCTGCCGACGGTGTCCGTGCGGGGAGTGCCGGGGGCGTTCGTGACCTCGACGAGGGTGGCGGGCGGCCCGTAGTCGATGCGTACGGTCACCTGGGCTCCGTCGGCGTGCTTGCGGGCGTTGGTCAGCGCTTCCTGGACGATGCGGTACACCGCCAGCCGGTGGGTGGTGGGAGCCCGGTCGGGACGCCCCTCGACGGTCAGCTCGATGCGTTGACCGGCGGCACGAGCCTCCTCGACCAGTTCACCCGCTTCCCTCATCACCGGCGTGAGCGCGGCGCCGGCCGGCGTGGCGTCGGGGTCGGCGTCGGGGTCGCGCAGCACACCGAGGACGTCGCGCAGATCGGTGAGGGCTTCGACGGACGCCGTGCGCAGCAGACCGAGGCGTTCGGCGACCGGTGCGGGCAATGTGTCGTTCTTGGTGGTCAGGACACCGGTGTGCAGGGCGATCAGGCTCAGACGGTGGGCCAGGACGTCGTGCATCTCGGCGGCGATACGGGACCGTTCCGCGATGCGGGCCGCCTCCTCGCGCAGCCGCGCCTCGATACGCAGATGTTCCATGTCGGCGGTCAGCGCCTGAAGCAGACGTCGGCGGTTGCCGAGCCACAGTCCGACGATGACGGCGAAGAGCAGGAAGAACAGCGCGGACACATACCGCTGTTCCACCCACACGCGGGTTGCCGGGTAGCCGAGCAGGTTGGCGCCCAGCGCAACGGCGGCGCAGCCCACCGCCGGCCGCACCCGGCGGGCCACGGCCAGATCGAACACGACGATCCCCAGCAAGGGCACCGTGAGCCATCCCCACCATGCCGTGACGGCGGTGACGACAAAGGGGGCGAGAGGCCATCGCAGCCGCGGCACAAGCAGGCTCACAGCGCACAGAACCGCCGACAGGACAACCGGGATCAGATACGGGAAACCGCTGGTCGAGGCACCGTTCATCACAACGACCAGCGCGAGAAACGCCACCAGCCCCGCACGCCCGAAGGCCGCTGCCCACTTCGGGGCCCTCCGCCTGATCACCTTTGTGATCCTACGCAGACCCGATTCCCCTGCCGTCCGACGATCGACGATGTCCACCCCCTACTTTCGTAGGGGAACGCCGTCGCAGAACGGCTGATCCGATGCCGGTCGCGGCTTTCTAACGTCAATTCCATGAACGACTGGACCACCTCCCACGACCGTGTCCTGGCTCAGCGCAACGCCGAAGGCTGGATGTTCCTGATCGAGGCAGCCCGTGATCTGCGTGCCACGGGTGCCATAGCCCCCAGCGGCAAGGCCCTGGCCCGCGCTCTGACCGATCCCGTACGGGTTCACGCGCCCCGTCCGCTGGCGGTCCTGGAAGCCGGTGCCGGGACCGGCGCGGTCACCCGCACCCTGATACCCGAACTGCCCCGAGCCAGCCGCCTGGACATTGTCGAGGCGAACCCGCGTTTCGCCGCGCGACTGCGCCATCTCGTCAGCACGCATCCAGACCTGGCTGCCAGGCCCGTGCAGGTGAACGTGCACCAGACCTACGTCGAGCGGCTCGACACCGACCAGCGCTACGACGTCATCGTCTCGGGGCTGCCGCTGACCAACTTCACGCCTGCGCAGGTCGAGCGCATCATGGCCCGCTACCTGGAGCTGCTCCACCCCGGCGGCACGCTGACCTACTTCGCCTACCTCGGCACGCGCAGGGCCCGGGCCCTGACGGCATCCCGAGCCGAAGCCCGCCGTCACGCCGCCGTGGACGAGATCATGGCCACCTATCAGCGCACCTGTGCCACGGGCCGCTGGACGGTGTGGGCCAACGTTCCCCCCGCCTACGTCTGGCACCTGCGACGCCCCCTCGTCTCCGCGGAAACGGACCACCCCGAGCAGCGGTCCGTCGAGGCGCGGTCCGTCGAGGCGCGGCGGTGAACGCGCTCTCCGACATCCTCGGCCACATCTCCCCGGCCGCGGCGTACGCGGTGGTGGCCGCCGCGGTCCTGGCCGAGTCGATCCTTCTCGTCGGGGCCTTCATCCCCACGCTCACCCTGCTCCTGACCGCCGGCGCGCTGGCCCGCACCGGCCACATCAGCCTTCCCCTCGTGATCGCCGCCGCGGCCGGAGCCGTGGTGGCGGGTGACCTCCTCGCCCATCGCACCGGCAGACTCCTCGGTGATCAGCTGCGCGCAGGCCGCATAGGCCGTCGGATACCGGGTGCCGCCTGGCACCAGGCCGAGACGCTGATGACTCGCCACGGCGGCCGGGCGGTCTTCCTGACCCGTTTCCTGCCGGTGGTACGCACCCTCGCCCCGCACTTCGCGGGCGCCACCCGCCTGCCCTACCGGCGCATCGCTCCGTACAGCGTCGTCGCCGCCTGTGTGTGGGCCACCGCGGAAGCGGGTGTCGGATACGCCGCCGCGACCTCTCTCCGGCGGGTCCTCACGCTGGGCGGCCCTGCCCTCGCCCTGGTCGCTCTGACGGCGATCGGGGGCGCGCTGCTGTGGCGAAGAAGGCACCGCCCCTCTCCTCCGGCCCTGGAACCGGAGCCCGAGCCCGCCACGAAGTCCGCCGGCCATGCTCAGGCAGGCCTGACGAGGCCGGCGTCGTAGGCGAAGATCACGGCTTGGACCCGGTCCCGGACCCCGATCTTGGTGAGGATGCTGCCCACGTGGGACTTGACGGTGGACTCGGCGAGGGAGAGGCGTTCGGCGATCTCGGTGTTGCTCCAGCCGGTCGCGATGGCGGTGAGTACTTCACGTTCGCGGTTGGTGAGGCGGGCCAGCTGCCGTTGCTGTTCGGGCGTGTGGCCCGGCAGACGGCTGCTGAAGGCGTCGATGAGCTTGCGGGTCAGACCGGGCGAGATGACAGCGTCTCCGGCGGCCACCGCGCGGATGCCGGCGACGAGTTCGTCGGGCAGGGCGTCTTTGAGCAGGAACCCGGACGCTCCGGCGCGCAGGGCGTCGTAGGCGTATTCGTCGAGGTCGAAGGTGGTCAGGACCAGGATGCGGGAGCGGCCGCCGGACTTGATGATGCGTCTGGTGGCCTCGATGCCGTCCATGCCGGGCATGCGGACGTCCATGAGGACGACGTCGGGCTTCAGCTCGGCGGCCTTGCGGACGGCTTCGGCGCCGTGGGTGGCTTCACCGATGAGGGTGAGGTCGGGGTGCTGTTCCAGGAGCATGCTGAAGCCGAGGCGTTGCAGGGCCTGGTCGTCGACGATGAGCACGGTGGTCATGTGCGGGGGTTTTCCGTTCTGGTCGTGGACGCGGGTACGTCCCTGCTCAGGGGTGGATCGGAGAGCCAGGAGGAGGGCAGGGTGGTCAGGAGACGGGCGTGGACGCTCCAGCCGCCTTCGCGGTTGGGTCCGGCGGTGACCTGGCCCTGGTAGATGGCCGCGCGCTCGCGCATGCCGATCAGACCGCGGCCGTTTCCGGTGCTCCGCCTCCGGGAGCGGGGTGCGCGGAGGGGGCCGGTGTCCTCGACGTCGACGTGGACCGTGCCCGGCCCGACGGTTACCCGGACGCTGCTGGAGGTGTCGGCGGCGGCGTACTTGAGGGTGTTGGTGAGGGCTTCCTGGACGATGCGGTACACGGCGAGCTGAAGGCCGGGGGCCAGCGCGGTGAGGTCGCCGTCGGTGTCGAGGGTGACGCTCGGGCCCGCGGCGCGGACGCGTTCGATCAGCGGATCGAGGTCGGCCAGGCCGGGCTGCGGGGTGAGCGGGGCATGGTCCGGCCGATCGTTGTCGTCGCCGATGACGGCGAGCAGGCGGCGCAGTTCGGCGAGGGCGCCGCGGCCGCTGTCAGCGATGATCCGTAGGGTCTCGGCACCGCGCTTGGGCTTCGTCTCGGTCAGGCCCGCGGCGCCGTCGGCGAGGCCGACGATGACGGCGAGGGTGTGGCCGAGGATGTCGTGCATCTCCTTGGAGACGCGGGCACGTTCCTGGGCGACGGCGAGGCGGGCCTGCTGGTCCTTCTCCTTCTGCAGGGCGGCGATGACGACGTTCACCAGGCGGGTGGCGAGGCCGAGGCCGGCGATGGCCGTCACCGTCACCACCCCCAGCAACAGGAGGATTTCCGGCCGTCTCGCGTACTCCAGCCGACCGTCGCTCCACAGCCTGGCGGCCCAGGCGACCAGCTGCGTCAGGGAGATGGTGACGGCGATGAGCAGCTGGCGGGGGGTGCCGAAGCGGCCGACGTTGAACAGGGCCACGGTGCGGGCGACGTCCGCACTGGCGTTGGCATCACGGAGGGACCCTGTGGAGGCCATCAGCACGGCGGCGGCAGTGACGAGCACGAAGACCAGCATGGGCCTGCGCTCCCGCCACAGCAGCGGAACGGCCACGGCGACGGGGAGGACCAGCGCTTCGGCGACCCCGGTTTCGCCGGCGGGGTTGAGTATGGACGGCAGTCCCAGGACGACACAGAGCAGCGGTACGCCCCACCGCCGGACCCAGGGGTGGGTCCGGTCCGCCCACCGCCAGGAAGACAGCCGAGCGATGATCGACACAATCACACGTTGCTCGGCGTCGTTCGTCAGTGCCTCGGGCAGCTCGGGTCGGCCGGGGACGTGTCGACCGGGCCGGGAATCCTGTGGGGGCGTGGGGGTCAAGGTCTGGGCCCTTCGCGGTGCAGGCGATCCGCTCGCCGGTCCCGGGGGAACGGACGGGCGAGGGGCGACTCGGGAAGAACGCCGACCGGGGCCGACCGCTCTTCCGCGATCGTACGGCTGACAACGGCTCGCGGTCTGCGTCCTCCTGGCCTGGTCAGCGCCCGCGCCGCCGGGCGCGACTTCTCACCCTCGAACACGGCAAAGGGGAGGCGGAGTCCGTTGCCACGGCGGGTCTCAGGGCGAGCGTGGGCATGTGCGGGTCCAGGGGTGAGGGGAAGGCCGGCAGAAGCAGCATCGTGGCCGGTCCGGCCGCCACGAGTGAGTGAAACGCCGGCCGACTCGAGTCGGTGCAGGATGGTGGCCACGGATTTGGTCCCGCCAGTAAAGAGGTCTGTGCACGGACGGGCCTGACCAGACCCGGGTTTCAACCTAGAAGCGGTATCGACCGGCGCCACGGCACTGTGGGCGGGAATACGGCGACGCCGGCTGGTACCGGGGTACTAGGGCCCCCTCCTCGCGACCGCGGACCGCCTCGGCACCGCCGGCCGCACCGTCGGCCGCCTCACCGACCGGGCTCAGGTCCGGCTCGGAAGCCGGCAGGAGGCGGTAGCAGAGGGGTCGCAGCTCCTGGTCGTTGACGATGAGAACGGTGGGCATGCTGCCTGGGTTCTTCCTGTGGGTGGGACCATGCCGGCGACGAGGGCGGTGCGGCGGGGTGGACCGGACGGGCCGGTCGCCGGCGGCTGGAAGTCCCCTGTTTTCTGCGGGCGTTCAGCCTTCTGCGGGCGTTCAGTCGCCGATCGCGCGGAGCACGGCGTCGGCCATGCCTTTCTCGCCTTGCGCGTTCGGGTGGACGGCGGCGGCCGGGCTGCTGGGCCGCAGGGGCTCGATCCAGCGCGTGTTCTCGGCGGAGCAGGCGTCGTGGCCGACGGACGGGGAGTAGGTGTCGACGTACGTCGCTCCGGCGGCCTCGGCCTGCCCGCGCAGCATGGTGTTGAGCTGCTTCCCCTTGTCGTGCAGGTAGGTCGCGTCACCGGGCGCGAGGGGGAGTTCCCTCCCGCAGCCTTTGCCCTCGGCGGGCAGGATCGACGGATAGCCGACGACGTAGACCCGGGCCTTCGGCGCACGCCGTTCGATCTCGGCCAGCGCCGCGGACAGCTGTCGGCCGGTCGCCCGGATCTTCTGTGCCACTTCGTCGGTGCCGCCGTCGGCGTACTGCTTCTTGCAGGGCGCATCGTCGGAGAAGAGGCGGTCGCTGCCGATCGCACCGTACATCGCGCCCATCGTGACGCATTTCGTGACCGTCGAGCCGAAGCCGATGTCGTTGCCGCCGATGCCAAGGGTCACCAGCCGCGTCCGCGTCGAGAGGGCCGAAAGCTGGGCGGGGTTGGTGCCGTTGGACGTCTTCTGCGGCGCGGTGAGGTCGGTGATGGTGGCACCACTGCAGCTGACATCACGGAAGTCGGCAGCCGTGACGCCGAGTTGGCGTGCCACCACCGCGGGATAGTTGCGGTCGGAACGGTCGCAGCCGGCCGGTGTCCCGGACTGTCGGGGGATCTTCGGGCCGGAGGTGTAGGAGTCGCCGAGAGCGACGTAGGGCCCCGGCCGCGGTCGCTCGTTCTTGGCGTTGTCGTTGGCGTTGGCGTTGGCGCCGGTGCCGTCCGGCCGCCCGATGAGGACGGCGGTGAGCAGAACGCCGCAGCTCACGATCCCGGCCAGACCTGTGCGTGCGTACGGTCCCATGGGTTTCTCCTGTCGTCGTCACGGATGGCCAACTGCTGGGCGGGCACCGCGGCACGGGCGGCTGCGTGTGTGACCCTGCCGTCGAACCAGGCGGGGAAACGCGCACGTCATCGGCACCGCGGGACCGAATACGGCGGTGCCGGTCGGACGTGGGTCGGGGCGATGTCGAGCCGGGAGACGACCGAGACGATCACCCGGGTCGCCCGCTGCTCGGGATCGCTCGTCGGGGGCTGAAGGAACTGGCGCTCGTCCGGGTGTGTAGGAGCGGGAGCGGGGGCGCTCGGTACGGGCACGGGATGGACCCCTCGCGATGTCAGGCCGCCCGCCGGCCCCGGGGGAATGGGCCGACGGGCGGGGCAGGGGAGACGGCCGGTGAGAGTCGGCCGCCAGGTCAGGAGGCAGTGTGGAAGCCGGTGCTGCGGCTCGCTCTCGTCAACGCCTGCGCCTCGGGTTCTTCAGCAGCTTCCTGCGTACCGGTGCCTTCGACTCGGTGGTGTCGGCGGGGACGGTGGCGTCACCGCCCCGTGCCAGGCGCTGCTTGAGCCTGGACAGTCCTCGTGTCTTCGCCGGGGCCTGCGGGGCAGGTGTCGGCGCGTCCGTGACACCGGAAGCGTGGACGCCGGTGAGGACGTGGGTGGCACTGTGGTCGTCCGAGCCCGCATAGGCTCCGGCGGCGACACCGGCGAGTACGGGCTCGGGCATGGGGTCCGTCGGTTCGGCTTCCTGCTCGGCTTCGAGCGCGTGGCGCAGCTTCTCGCCCTCGACGTCCACGTTCGGCAGGATGCGGTCCAGCCACTGCGGCAGGGTCCAGGAGCGGTGGCCGAGCAGGGCCATCACCGCGGGGACGATGGTCATCCGGACGACGAAGGCGTCCAGGAACACGGCGGCGGCGAGCCCCAGGCCGATCGATTTGATCAGAGCCGCGTCGTCGAGGAGGAATCCGGAGAAGACCGAGACCATGATGACCGCGGCCGCGGTGACCACCCGGCCGCTGTGCCGGAAGCCCTCCACGACGGCCTGCGTGGGTTCGGCGCCGTGGACGTACTCCTCCCGCATCCGGGAGACGAGGAAGACCTCGTAGTCCATGGCGAGTCCGAACACCACGCCGATCAGCAGGATGGGCAGCAGGCTGACGATGGGTCCGGTCTGGTCGACGCCGAAGAGATCCTTCAGCCAGCCCCACTGGAAGACCGCGACCAGGACCCCGAGGGTGGAGACCACGCTGAGCAGGAAGCCCAGGGCGGCCTTGAGCGGGATCACGATCGACCGGAAGACCAGCAGGAGCAGGACCAGCGCCAGGCCCACGACGATGGCCAGGTAGGGGATGAGTGCGTCGGAGAGCTTGGTGCTGACGTCGATGTTGACGGCGGTCAGGCCGGTGACCATCAGGTCGGCGCCGGTGTCCTGGTGCAGGGCGCCGCCGTGGCCGCGGATCTCGCCCACCAGGTCCTTGGTGGCCTCACTGGTGGCGGCGCTCTTGGGGACGGCGCCGATCAGGGCCACGTCGCCCGCCTCGTTGAAGGAGGGAGGACGGACGGCCGCGACATCGTCCAGCTCGCCCAGCATGGTGTACGCGTCCTCGGCGGCTGCCTTCGGATTCTCGCTGTCCCGGGCGTCGACGACCACGGTGAGCGGGCCGTTGAAGCCCGGCCCGAAGCCCTTGCTGAGGGTGTCGTAGGCGATGCGCTGGGTGCTGCCGGGAGGCTTTCCGGAGTCGTCGTTCAGGGCCATCTTCAGGGACATCGTGGGGATGGCCAGCAGGGCCAGGCCGGCCACCGAGACCGCGAGCACCTTGACCGGGTTGCGGGTGACGAACCTCGCCCAGCGCACGCCCATCGACTCGCCCTCGCCGCGCTCCAGCGCCTTCATACGGCGGGTGAGCAGCTTGTCCTTCATGATCCGCGTACCGGCGAAGCCGAGCATGGCGGGCAGCAGGGTCAGCGCGATGACCACGGCGACGGCCACGGCGAAGGCGGAGGCCAGGCCCATGGAGGTGAGCATGCCGATACCGATGACGCTCAGGCCGCTCAGCGCGACGATCACGGTCAGCCCGGCGAAGACGACCGCCGACCCGGCGGTGCCGAGGGCGCGTCCGCACGCTTCCTCGGGTTCGTGGCCGTCGCGGATCTCGTTGCGGTAGCGGGAGACGATGAACAGGGCGTAGTCGATGGCCACGGCCAGGCCCAGCATCAGTGCCAGGGTCGTGGCGGACGAGGCCAGGTCGAAGAAGTGCGTGGCGAGCATGACCGACAGGACGGCCGCGGCCACCCCGAGGATCGCGGTGAGCAGCGGCAGTCCGGCCGCGATCATCGAGCCGAAGGTGATCACCAGGACGACGGCGGCGACCCCGACGCCGATCAGCTCGGCCGCCTTGCTCGCGGCCTTGTCCTTGACGGCGTTGCCGCCCAGGCTCACCTTCAGGCCGGCCTTCTCGCCCTGCTGGACGACGTCGGTCTGGACGGCGTGGGCCGCGCCGCTGACGTCGGCCTGGGCGACCTTGTAGGACACCTGGGCGTAGGCGATGGTGCCGGACTCGCTGACCAGGCCGCTGGTGAAGGGATCGGAGACGCCCGACACCTGCGGCGACTTCTCCAGCTTCGCCACCAGGGACTCGACCTCGGCCTTGTTGGCGGCGGAGGTGAGCCGCTGCCCGCTGGGCGCCTCGAACACCACACGCGCGGTGGCGCCGTCGGCGGACGCCTGCGGGAACTCCTTCTGCAGCAGGTCGATCGCCCGCTGCGACTGCGTACCCGGAACGCTCAGGGCCCCCGAGGAGGTGCCGGGCGCACTCATGGCGCCGATGCCGATGGCGGCCAGTACGGCGACCCACAGCATCACGACGATGCGTCGTCGCCGGAACGACAGCCGGCCGAGCCGATAGAGGAAGGTGGCCACGGAATTACTCCCACCAGGAGAAGAGATCATTGGGTGAGGGGTGAGCCGGTCCTGACTGACCCGTGATCTCAACGTAGGAGCGGTACCGGGCGACCATCACGTACCGCGGAACCGAATCCGGCGGGGCCCGCTAGTACCCCAGTACCAATGCCTGTCCTTCGCCCGAGCGCTCACCGGTCCTGATGGCCGGAGGGGTAACCGGTGGGCGCGGCGTTTTCGGTGGCGGCCCAGGTGGCGAGGAGCCGCAGGGCGTCGTGCTCGGGTGTGCCGGGGGCAGCGCTGTAGGCGGTGAGGGTCAGACCGGGCTGGGCCGGCAGTTCCATGGCGTCGAAGTCGAGGGTGAGAACGCCGACGGCCGGGTGCCGGAATGCCTTGCGGCCGGTGTGGTGCAGGCGCACGTTGTGCCTGGCCCAGGCGGTGCGGAACTCCTCGCTGCGGGTGACGAGTTCGCCGATGAGTCCGGTCAGCCCGCCGTCGTGCGGAGCGCGGCCGGCCTCGGTGCGCAGCAGGGCGACGGTGGTGTTCACCGACTGGTCCCAGTCGGGGAAGAAGTCGCGGCCGTTCGGATCGAGGAACTGGAAGCGGGCGATGTTGGCCGTCGCGGTGGTGGGGTCGGGGAAGAGCGGGGAGTACAGGGCGCGGCCGAGGCGGTTGGCGGCGAGGATGTCCAGGCGGCCGTTGCGGATGAAGGCCGGGGAGTCGGTCATGGCGTGCAGGACGCGCAGGACGCTGTCGGGCAGCGGGCCGGTCGCCGGCTTGCGCCGGGCGGGGCGTTTGGCGGCGGCGCGGGCCAGGTCGTAGAGGTGGGCGCGTTCGGCGTCGTCGAGTTGGAGGGCGTTCGCGACGCCGTCGAGGACTTCCTCCGAGGCACCCGCGAGGTTCCCGCGCTCCAGGCGTACGTAGTAGTCGACACTGACGCCGGAGAGCATGGCGACCTCTTCGCGGCGCAGGCCCGGCACGCGCCGGTTGCCGCCGTAAGCGGGCAGGCCGGCCTGCTGGGGGGTGATCCTGGCGCGGCGGGAGCCCAGGAACTCGCGGATGTCGCGCTCGGTACTCACGCGATCCAGGCTAAGCCGGACGCCACAGGCGTGGGGGGTCCTGTCAGTACCTGTGACGACAGGCCCTTCTTCACTTCACCGAGCTGCGGTTTCATCGAATGGCGGCGGCCGGGGACGCCGGACACCGTCGCCGCCGCCCTGTTGAAGGTCGCATGCCTGCGCCGGCCCCCGCTGCGGTTCGTCGCCGGTGATGACTGCCTTTCCGCTGTCGGGGCCAGGGCCGAGGAACTCCTCGCGCGGGTCGACGCCTCCCGCGCGCCGGGCTCGGGCCTCGCCCACCCGACGCCGCCTGACACACCCCGCACACACGTACAGCCCAGACCAGACAGCCCGCACACACGTACAGCTGAGAGAGACACCATGGAATTCGTCAAGCAGCAGGCCACCACCAAGGCTCCCGCGGACTGGTTCACCGGCGACGTCTGGTTCGACGTGCTCTACGCGGGCCAGGAGCCGTCCCGGATGCGTGCCAACCTGGTCCGCTTCTCCCCCGGTGCCCGTACCCACTGGCATTCCCATGTGCTGGGCCAGACGCTGCACGTCGTCTCCGGCATCGCCCTGATCGGCACCCGCGACGGCACCGTCTTCGAGGCGCACCCCGGTGAGACGGTCACCTGCCCGCCGGACGAGGAGCACTGGCACGGCGCCACCCCCGATCGCTTCATGGAGCACATCGCCATGTGGGAGGGCAAGGGTGACGGCAGCACCGAAACCACCTGGAACGAGCCGGTCACCGACGAGCAGTACAACCGCGCCCGCAGCCGCTGACAACACAACGGTCCCCGCTTCAGCACGAGTTCGAGCGACTGTGCCCGCGGACCGACGAAAGGACTTCGATGACCGACCAGCCCCAGCAGACCGGCGGTGGACGCCGCATGATCGGCGACTTCGCTCCGAAGCTCGCCGAGCTGACCGACGACGTCCTGTTCGAGGACGTGTGGAATCGCACCGAACTGGCCGCCCGCGACCGCAGCCTGATCACCGTGGCCGTCCTCATAGCGGGCGGCGACACCGACCAACTGCGCTTCCACCTCGGACGAGCCAAGGAGAACGGCGTCACCGAGACCGAACTCACCGAGGCCATCACCCACCTCGCCTTCTACGCCGGCTGGCCCAAGGCCATGACGGCGATCACGGTCGCGAAGCAGGTCTTCTCGGCCTGAGCACCGGGGAGGAGCCGTCGAGCCCGTCCCGTCGTCTCCCCCTGCGCGGCTCACTTCAGCCCCCTGCGCGGCTCACTTCAGCCAGGAATCGACCAGCGTCCTGTTCTCGCCGATCCACTCCTTCGCGGCCTCCTGCTCATGGCCCGAGCCCTTCTTCTGGAGCAGCAGTTCGAGGCTGCCCAGCTGGGCCGAGGTGAGCTTGAAGTTCTTGAGCCAGCCGGCCAGTTCGGGGTGGTCCGCGGCGAAGCCCTTGGGGGCGATGGCCTGGACCTTGTCGGGGGCTCCGTATGCGCCCTTGGGGTCCTTGAGGACCTTCAACGGCAGCTTGGCGTACGCCCAGTGGGGGCGCCACAGGGTGACCACGACCGGCTTCTTCTTCGCGATCGCGCTCTGCAGTGCGGAGAGCATGGCGGAGCTGCTGCTCTCGGTGAGCTCGTAGTCGTCCTTGAGACCGTAGGCGGGTATGACGCTCTCTCGCGTGAGCCGCATCAGGCCGGAGCCCGCCTCGATGCCGACGATCCGGCCGCCGAACTCGGAGGCGTGCGTCTTGAGGTCGGCGAGCGAGTCGACGTCCTTGACGTACGTGGGGACGGACAGGTTGAGGTCGGCCGGTTCGTACCAGGTGGAGGTGACCTCCAGCTTGGAGCCGAGCTTCTTCCAGTACGACTCGTGGGTGCTGGGCAGCCAGGCGTCGAGGTAGAGGTCGACCTGTTTGTTCGCGACGCCGGTGAAGGTGCTGGCGATGTCCAGCGACTGAACGTCGACCTTGTAGCCGCGGTCTTCGAGGATCTCCTTCCACAGGTAGGTGGCGGAGGTGCCCTCGTCCCAGCCCTCGACGACGGCGATCCTCACCGATTTCGAGTCTCCGTTCCCTCCGCCGGAGCCGGGGTCCACACTCGCCGTCTCGCCGCTGCACGCGGTGGTGACCAGGGTGAGTACGGCGGCGGTACAGCCGAGGAGAAGCGCGCCGCGGGAACGGCGTGAGGTGCGGTTCATGAGCGGTTTCCTGTTCTTGGGCGGTCTTCACGCCGAAGCGGCGACGGCGGGTTCGGGGGCGGCGACGGGAGCGGATGCGGTGTCGGCGGCCGGGGTGGGCCGGGTCCCGTTCTTGCGGCGTCGGCGTCGCTTCGGCGTGGCCAGGGCGCCGGTGACGCGGTCGAGGAAGATGGCGAGGAAGACGACGGCGAGTCCGCCCTGGAAGCCGACGCCCACGTCGAGTTGGCTGATGCCGCGGACGACGACGGTGCCGAGGCCGGCGGCGCCGACCATGCCGGCGATGACCACCATGGACAGTGCCAGCATGATCACCTGGTTGACGCCGGCCATGATCGAGGGCAGGGCGAGCGGGAGTTGGACCTCGCGCAGGATCTGGCGGGGCTTGGCGCCGAAGGCGTGCGCGGCCTCGACGACCTCCTTGTCGACCTGCCGGATGCCCAGTTCGGTGAGGCGGACGGCGGGCGGGACGGCGAAGACGGTGGTCGCGACGACTCCGGGGACGAGGCCGATACCGAAGAAGGAGACGGCCGGGATGAGGTAGACGAACACCGGCAGGGTCTGCATGAAGTCGAGCACGGGGCGGACCACGGCGCTGGCCAGCTGGTCACGGGCGGCCCGGACGCCGATCGGCACTCCGATGGCCACGGCCAGGACGGAGGCGACGAGTACGACTGCCAGTGACTGCATCGCCTCGGTCCACAGGCCCATGCCCTGGATGAGGAGGAAGGCGACGGCGGTGAAGGCGGCGAAGCCCCACTTGCGGGCGAGGAACGCGAGTGCCGTGAACACCGCTGTCACGACGAGCGGATGCGGTGCGGTGAGGACGAAGAGCACGGCGTTGACCAGCTCGGTCATCACCGAGGAGATGGCGTCGAAGACGCCGCCCAGATGCTGGGTGAGCCAGTCGACGGCGGAACTGACCGGCGTACCGAGGTCGACGGTGAACAAGGGGCTAGACATGGGCCGTCTCCTTCCGGGGGTCGGTCGCGTCCGGCTTCCGGGGATCGGACAGCGCCGCGAGGAGTGCCGCACGGGGGACGACGCCGAGGAGCCGGCCGTCGTCGTCGGTGACGGCAAGGGGCACGGCGTGCCGTCCGACCCGCGGGCACAGGTCGACGAGCAGGGTGTCGGGGCCGGTCCGTTCGTACGCGTCGACCAGGCATTCGCGCAAGGAGGTACGGCCGTCCCGGACCGCCTGGGCGAGCAGGTCGTCGCGCGCCACGCCGACGATGTGCCCGTCGGAGTCCCGTACGTAGACCGCCGCGGCCTCGATGTCCGACAGCCTCCGCAGGACGTCCTGGGGATCGTCGTCCGCGCTCGCCGTCATGAGCGGCTCGCGCATGACGGCGCTCGCGGTCAGCACGCGTGAACGGTCGACGTCGGAGACGAAGTCGCGGACGTAGTCGTCGGCGGGCGAGTGGAGGATGTCGGTCGCGGTTCCGAGCTGTACGACGCGTCCGTCCCGCATGACCATGATCCGGTCGCCCAGCCGCATCGCCTCGTTGAGGTCGTGGGTGACGAAGACGATCGTGCGGCGCAGGTCCCGCTGCAGTGTCAGCAGCAGGTCCTGCATGTCGCGGCGGATCAGGGGGTCGAGCGCGCTGAACGGCTCGTCCATCAGCAGGATCTCGGCGTCCGTGGCCAGCGCGCGGGCCAGCCCCACACGCTGGCGCTGACCACCGGACAGTTCACCCGGATAGGCGTCGCTTCGGTCGCCGAGGCCTACGGTCCGCAGCGCCCAGTCGGCGCGATCGAACCGCTCGGACTCGGCGACTCCCCGTAGCCGCATGCCGTAGGCGGCGTTCTCGCGGACCGTGCGGTGCGGGAACAGCGCGAAGTGCTGGAAGACCATGTTGACCTTGCGGTTGCGCAGTTCCCGAAGGTCCGCGTCGCCCATCGTCAGCACATCGCGTCCTTCGACGCGCAGTTCACCGGAGGTCGGCTCCACCAGCCGGTTGAGCATGCGGAGCAGGGTCGACTTGCCGGAACCCGACAGCCCCATGACCACGAAAAGCTCTCCCGGCGCCACGTCGAACGTCACGCCGTCGACCGCGCGCACTCCGTCGGATGCCGAGCCGTACACCTTTTTCAGCCGAGCTGCCTCAATCACCGTGCCCCACCTCCGGGGGTCCGCGCAGGGCGGAAAGGTCGAGGTTCTTGTTTCGCAATACGAAACAGCTGTGCAATGCGGTACGAACGATGTCCCCGCGTCGGCCGACCCGTCAAGGCCCCTGAAGGAAGGAAACGGCGAATTAACCCCGGACGACCGTCACGGGAAGGCGCACCACGCGGCCGCGACTCCGGGGTGAAACCAGGCGGCCGGGAGCTCGCCGGCAGGATCTGCCGCTCGACTACTCTTCCGCCATGACCAGCAACGGCAGCCGCCCACGTGATCACTCGGTGCAGTCCGTCGACCGGGCGGTGTCGATCCTGCAGGTGCTGGCCAAGCGGGGCCCCAGCGGCGTGACCGAGATCGCCGAGGAACTGGCCATCCACAAGTCGACCGTGTTCCGGCTGCTGGCGACCCTGGAGTCGCGGGGCATGGTCGAGCAGGACACCGAGCGCGGGCGGTACCGCATCGGGTACACGATGGTCGAACTCGCGGGCGGCGCGAGCAAGGTGAACGACCTGGCCGTGCTGAGCCACCCCGTCTGCCAGGAGCTGGCCGCGGCCGTGGGCGACACCGTGAACGTCGCGATCCGGGACGGCGACGACGTGATCAGCGTCGACCAGGCGATCGGTTCGGCGATCATGAGCATCGACTGGGTCGGTCAGCGCTCCCCGATGCACGCCACGACGGCGGGCAAGCTCTTCATGGCACAGATGACGCCCGACGAGATCGCGGAGATCTTCGCGAAGCGGCCGACGCGATACACCCCCCACACCATCGTCGACCCGGTGCGTCTCGCGGCGGAGCTCGAAGCGGTGCGCGAGCGCGGTTACGCCACCACCAGCGAGGAGCACGAGATCGGCCTTGCCGCCATCGGCGCCCCTATCCACTCCCTGAACGGCCAGGTCATCGCGGCCGTGACGCTGTCCGGGCCGACCTTCCGGATCAACGAGGACACCATTCCCGACCTCGCGGAACAGGTGATGAAGGCCGGCGCGAAGATCTCCTGGCGCCGGGGGTCCGTGAAGCGCGGCTGAACCCGGCACCGATCCGGCCAAGCAGCGAGACGGACAAGAGGGCCGACAGGGACCCCTTGACGGCCAGGGATTCCCAGCTTCACTATCTGTCTCGTATCACGGTTTAGTTTCGCATAGCGAAACCGCCGTCCGGCGCGTCCCTGAGGAGCGGCTGTGCCCTCAACCACCCTGGATCCCCTGCTCCAGCCCTTCCAGCTCAAGCACCTCACCCTGCGCAACCGCGTGGTCAGCACCTCCCACGAGCCCGCGTTCGGCGAAGAGGGCATGCCCAAGGACCGCTACCGCGCCTACCACCTGGAGAAGGCGCGGGGCGGGGTCGGCCTGACGATGATCGGCGGCTCGGCGGTGGTCTCCCCCGACAGCCCGCCCGCGTTCGGCAATCTGCTCCTGTACCGCGACGACATCGTGCCGTGGCTGCGCCTGCTCGCCGACGACGTGCACGAAGCAGGGGCGGCGGTGATGTGCCAGGTCACCCATCTCGGCCGCCGCACCAGCAACTTCACCGGTGACTGGCTGCCGGTGGTGTCCGCCTCACCGCTGCGCGAGCCCGCGCACCGTGCCTTCCCGAAAGCCGCCGAGGCCTGGGACCTGGACCGGATCGTCGCCGACTACGCCGCCGCGGCGGTGCGCTGCCGGGAGGGCGGCCTCGACGGCATCGAGCTGATGGCGTACGGCCACTTCCTGGACAGCTTCCTGTCCCCCGCGACCAACCACCGCGACGACGAGTGGGGCGGCAGCCTGGCGAACCGCATGGCGTTCCCGCGCCGGGTGATCAGGGCCGTCCGCGATGCCGTCGGCCCGGACTTCGTCGTCGGCATCCGGATGTCGCTCGACGAGGCGCACCCCGGCGGCCTCCCCGGTCTCACCTTCGACGAGGCACTCACCGCCGCCGAGCGGTACGCCGCCGACGGCATCGACTTCATCAGTGCCATCCACGGCTCCCTCGAAAGCGACGCCTCCCTGGCGAAGACCATCCCGTCCATCGGCACCCCGCTCGGGCCGTACCTGGACTTCACCGGCGAGGTCAGGCGCCGGCTCACCGTCCCCGTGATGCACGCGGCGCGCATCGCGGACGTCGCCACCGCGCGACACGCCCTGCGCGAAGGGCTGCTCGACCTGGTCGGCATGACCCGCGCTCAGATCGCCGACCCGTACCTGGTCGCCAAGGTGAAGGCCGGCCAGGAGGACCGCATCCGGCCCTGCGTCGGGGCGAGTTACTGCCTCGACGCGATCTACGACTCCGGCGACACCAAGTGCGTTCACAACCCGGCCGCCGGCCGCGAACTCCACGTACCGCACCTCATCTCCCCGACAATCGGCCGCCGTAGAAAGGCAGTTGTCGTCGGTGGCGGTCCGGCCGGTCTCGAAGCGGCCCGCGTGCTGGGTGAACGCGGCCACGACGTCGTCCTGTTCGAGGCGAGCGACCAGCCCGGCGGGCAGCTCAGGCTCGCCGCGTCGAACCCGCGCCGGGGCGACCTGATCCAGATCGTCGACTGGCGCCTCGCCGAGTGCAAACACCTCGGCGTCGACCTGCGCCTGGCGACGTACGCCGAGGCCGACGACGTCCTCGCCGAACACCCCGACCTCGTGATCGTCGCCACCGGCGGCATGCCCGACCGCAGCTTCCTCGGCAAGGGCGAGGGCCTGGTCGCCGACACCTGGGACGTGATGACGGGCTCACTGCGGCGCCCGCGGGGCGACATCCTCGTCTACGACGACCACGGCGGCTACCCGGCCATGGACGCCGTGGAGGTCCTCACCGCCTCGCCCGGCGTCCGGATCGAGTACGTCACCCCGGAGCGCACCCTCGCCCCCGACGTCGGCAGCATGAACTCCCCTGCCTACCTACGGGTGTTCGCCGAGCACGGCGTCACCACCACACTCGCCCGGCGGCTGCGCTCCGTACGCCGGACCGGGGACGGACGGCTCGCCGCGACCCTCTACAGCGAGTACACCGAGGCCGAGACCGAACGGATCGTGGACCACGTGATCGTGGAGCACGGCACGCTTCCCATGGACGAGCTGTACTTCGAGCTCCTCCCCGACTCGACCAACCTCGGCGAGGTCGACCACCGCGCCCTGCTGGCACACGAGGGACAAGCGGTGGTCCGCAACGAGGCGGGCCGCTATCAGCTGTTCCGCATCGGTGACGCCGTCGCCGGCCGCAACATCCACGCCGCGATCTACGACGCGCTGCGGCTGTGCCTGCCGGTCTGACCTCCCCGGCCCCATGACTGCACGTCAACTTCCCTGTCCTGTCGGAGAGATGAGATGAACCCAGTGACATCCGCCGCCGAGGTGCGCTCCCCCGCCGACCTCGTTGCCAGGCGTACTGCCGGACAGAGCCTCGAAGCCCCGTTCTACGTCGGCGAGGAGTTCTTCGGCCTCGACATGGAAGCGGTCTTCGCCCGGCACTGGCTGTTCGTCGCCGCCGAGGCGGAGCTTCCCGAGCCCGGCGACTACGTGACCATCACCATCGGGCCGTACTCGGTCATCGTCGTCCGCGACGACGACGAGGACGTACGGGCCTTCCACAACGTCTGCCGCCACCGCGGCGCGCGCATCCTGAACGAGGAGCGCGGCTCGGTGGGCAACATCGTCTGCGGGTACCACCGGTGGACGTACGGCGTGGACGGCAGACTGCTGCACGCCGAGTCCCAGGCGCCCGGCTTCGACCCGAAATGCTTCTCGCTGCGGTCCGTGCACGCGCGCACGGTGGCCGGGCTGGTCTTCATCTGCCTGGCCGAGACGCCACCCGACGACTTCGACGAGGTCGCCGCCCGCGTCGAGCCGTACCTCGCACCGCACAACCTGGCCAGGGCGAAGGTCGCCACGCAGATCGACCTGGTGGAGAACGGCAACTGGAAGCTGACCCTGGAGAACAACCGGGAGTGCTACCACTGCGTCGGCGGCCACCCCGAACTCCAGGCCTGCTACTTCCCCACCTACGGCTACCAGGAGCAGGACATCACTCCCGCGCTGCGCCCTGCCTACGAGCGCTTCCAGCGGGCCGACGCCGAGGCCCGCAGGACCTACGAATCCCTCGGCCTCCCCTACGCCGAGATCGAGGAACTGGACACCCGCACCACGGGTTTCCGTATCCAGCGCGAACCCCTCGACCTGGCCGGGGAGTCCTACACCCCGGACGGCACGGCCGCGTGCGGGCGCCTGCTGGCGGACTTCCCCACGGCCCGCCTGGGCCGGCTGTCCATGCACCTGCAGCCCAACTCCTGGTTCCACCTCATGGCCGACCACGCGGTCACGTTCACCGCGATCCCGCTGGCCCCGGACCGCACCCTCGTCCGCACCACCTGGCTCGTGCACGCCGACGCCGTCGAGGGGATCGACTACGACCTCGACACGCTGACGAAGGTGTGGAAGGCCACGAACGACCAGGACGCGGTGTTCGTCGCCCGCGCCCACCAGGGCATCAGCAGCCCCGCCTACCTGCCGGGCCCGTACAGCCCGACGGAGGAACAGGTGGAGGCGTTCGTCAACTGGTACGTGACCCGGCTCAAGGCACACCTGCCATACCTGTCACACCTGTCACACGGGGAGCCGCAGCGATGACCGAGTCCGAAGAACTGCTGGTGTGCCGTCAGGTTCACCCGCTCACGCACGACGTCACCACGTTCGTGTTCGAGTACGCCGAACCCCGGCTGTTCCGGCACGAGCCGGGCCAGTTCCTGACCCTGGCCCTCGACATCGACGGCCGGCCGGTGCAGCGCTGCTACACCATCTCCTCACCGCCCACCCGCCCCTTCCTGCTCTCGATCACGGTGAAGCGCGTACCGGGCGGCCTCGTGTCGAACTGGCTGCACGACCACCTCAAGCCCGGTGACACCGTGCGGGCGCACGGACCGCTCGGCGAGTTCTCCACGGCCCGGTATCCCGCGCCCAAGTACCTGTTCCTGTCCGGGGGCGTCGGAGTGACGCCGTCGATGGCGATGACCAGGACGCTGTACGACCTGGCCGACCCCGCCGACGTGGTGTTCGTGCACAGCGCCCGCACCCCGGCGGACATCGTCTTCCGCCATGAACTCGACCTCATCGCCGCGACAGCGCCGAACATCCGGGTGGTCCACATCTGCGAGGAGGACCGCCCGTACGCACCCTGGGGCGGATACCGCGGCCGGCTGACGATCGAGACGCTCCGGCAGGTCGCGCCGGACCTCCTCGAACGGGAGGTCTTCACCTGCGGACCCGCCCCCTACATGGCCGCCGTACGGAACATGCTGTCGGACGCCGGCCTCGACATGGACCGCTACCACGAGGAGAGCTTCACCTTCGAGGCGCCGACCGCGGCGGCCGACGCCTCGCCCGCCGCCGACACGAGTGCCGGTTTCAAGGTCGAGTTCACCCGCAGCGGACGCACCATCGAGTGCGACGCCGACACCTCGCTCCTCGCCGCCGCGTCCCGGGCCGGCCTCAGCCTGCCGGCCTCGTGCGCGCAGGGCATGTGCGGCACCTGCAAGACGACCCTGCTCTCCGGCTCCGTCGACATGCAGCACAACGGAGGCATCCGGCCACGCGAGATCACCCAGAACAAGATCCTGCTCTGCTGCTCAAAACCGCTGGAAGACCTCGCGATCGACGCGTGAGGACAACACGACGCCGCGCGGATCGACTCGCGAGTTCACCGATACCAAGGAGGAGCGATGCGGATCGGAGAGGTCGCCGAACAGGCGGGGGTGAGTGTTCGGGCGCTGCGTTACTACGAGGAGCAGCGGCTGCTCGGTTCCACCCGTACCGGTGGAGGGCAGCGGCAGTACCAGGACGGCGCGGTCGAGCGGGTCAGGATGATCCAGAAGCTGTACGCCGCCGGTCTGTCGAGCAGGCTGGTTCGCGAGGTTCTGCCGCGGTGCATGAACGAGGGCGATGTGCCCTACGGGTTCACCGAGAGCCTCGTCACCGAACGGGCCCGGATCGATCGCCGGATCAACGACCTGACGGCAGTGCGCGCCCGCCTCGACGAGATCATCGCGGTGTCGACGGACCCCAGCCACCCCCAGTACTGCCACCCCGTACGCGCCGGCCTTCCCGGTACCGCCTGAGTCGGCCCTGCCACAGCGGCCGACCCCACCCTCGCCCCGGTGGGGTCGGTGCGCGTGGTACCTCGTCCGCCTACGTGCACGGCCTCGCGCTCACTCCATGGTGAGGACGATGCGCCCCTGGAACCCACCCCTGGTCATGTGCGCGTAGGCCTGCGTGACCTCCTGCAGCGGGTAGGTCTTGGCCACGCGCAACGCCAGGTCCCCCGCCGCGGCCAGATCGGACAGCGTCGTGAGCATTGCCGCGTCCGGGCCGACCTGCGTCAGCAGCACCCGGATGTCCCGCTCGGCCTGGGGCAGGGCGTCGATCCGTGTGGTCACGAACCTGCCGCCGTCCGCCACCGCCCCGATGACTGTCTGCCCCAGCCGGGCCGTGTCCAGAACGGCGTCGACCCCTTCGGGACGCACCTTGCGGACGGTCTCGACGAGCGGCTGCGAGGCCGGTACGTACACGTCGGCCCCTGCCACCTTGATCGCGAACTCGCCCTCGGGCGACAGGTCGGTCGCGATGACCACAGCTCCCCGCCGCTTGGCCAGCTGCACCGCGTAACCGCCGACCGCCCCCTCCGCACCGGTGATGAGCACGGTCTGGCCCGCCTGGATGCCGAGCAGTTCGACGGACTGGGCCGCGGTCAGGCCGTTGAGAGGGATGGTGGCGGCGTGGACCGGGTCGACACCCGCGGGCGCCGCGGCGATCGCCTGGGAAGGAACCACGATGTACTCGGCCTGCCCCCGGTTCAGCCCCAGGGGCACGCCGTGACTGAACGCGATGACCGGCTGCCCGGGCTTCCAGTGGATCCCCGGGCCGACGGCGTCGACAATGCCGGCGACATCCCAGCCGAGGCCATAGGCGACCCCCTCCGGCGGAGCCGGGAAGAAGCCCGCGCCCCAGGCCGCCGCGTCCGCCGGATTGAGCGCGGCCGCCTGGACCTTGATACGAATCTCGCTCAAGCCCGGAACCGGCTTGTCGACCTCGGCGACCTCGACGACGTCCGGGCCGCCGAGCGAACGGTAAACAGCTGCGCGCATGAGTACTCCTGCTGTCGGTCGCACCTGCTCACAGCAGACGCGGAAGATCTTTGACGTAGGGAGGCGATGTCCGCGGGAAGCCGCGGAGCGCCAACGGCAGCCACGCTAAAACCTGACGCTAACGTCAGATGCAAGTCGAGCGGGCCTGCCGCCCGGTCCGGCTCCCGGTCGAATGGAGCACCCCGACAACCATTTTATTCGACACCTGTCGGCAAAACGACATGCGTCGTTTAGGGTAAAGTGAAGTCCATGGTCACGACACGACAGAGCACCCCGACGGGCGACCGGCGCGTGCGTCGTACGCACGCGGCCCTGCAGGGAGCGCTGATCAAGCTCGTCGAGGAACAGGAACTGGGGCAGATCAGCGTCGCGGACGTGGCCGAACAGGCCGGGGTGAACCGCACGACGTTCTACGACCACTACCGGGACGTGCACGAACTGGCCGAAGCCGCCTGCACCTCGACGATCGACACCCTGATCGAGTCGCTCCCCGTCCTCGACTCCACCTCGGCCGAGTCGGACGCGGAACCCGCCCGATCACTCGTCGCGTTCTTCGAGAACCTCGCCGACCACGCCGGCCTCTACCGCAGCCTCCTGGGACCGCAGGGCAGCGCCCGCGTCATCGACCACATCCGCAGCCGCATCGCCGCCAACGTCCACGTCACCGTGCGCCTGAACGCCGGCGCCGCCCCGGACAGCGTCTCGTCGACCGACATCCCCCACGACGTACCCGCCACGTTCACCGCCGGCGCGCTCCTCGGTGTGGCCACCGACTGGCTCCAACGCGACCGCCCCCGTACGCCGGTCGAGATGGCCGAACTCACCTGGCCGCTCCTTGTCGCCCACCACGCCGCCGACGCCGGGCCCGCCGACATGTGAGGCAGCCTCCCACCCGAGTCGCACGGCGAGGATCGCCCCACGTGAACACCGCCCAGGATTCGGTAGCTGAGAGTGCCGCTGCTCCTCGCTGTGCGCCGCCATGACCGGTAGTGGTCCGCTCCAGAGGTGCACACGCCCCGTGGCCGCTCCGAGCCATCGGCGCAGGCGGCAGGTCAGTCGGTCACAGGATCTTCCTGAGGATCCGTGCGTTGCGCCGGGGGTCCAGGGACTCCGTCCAGGACGGCGGTGCCAGGCGGGCGGTCGTGGGCGCGAATCCGTACCGGAGGAACAGGCCGCCACCGCCCGTCGTCGCCGTGAACAGGGCACCGAGCGACTGGGCGCGCGCCCTGGCCAGCACGGCGCGCAGGAGCCCCGCTCCCACGCCGCGTCCCTGCCGGTGCCCGGCCACGCAGAAGTTGTACACGACGCCTGCGAGTCCGCGGCCCTGGCCCAAGTCGTCCGGGTGCACGCACAGGCCCACGCAACCGTCGAGAGTGCCGTCGGGGGCCTCCGCCACGAGGAACTCGGGCGCCCGGGTGGCGTAGAGGGAGACGGGCCGCTCCCGCAGTGCCCCCGTGCGCACGAAGCGCTGGGACAGGTCGGCTATCGCGGCCGCGTCCTCCTGGCGGGCCGTACGCACGTAGGCCGACGGCGCGAGAAGCGCATGCTGCGGCGGGGCAGGGCGCGGCGTAGCCGTGATCAAGGCTTTCCTTCCTCGGTTCCACGGTGGAAGAACGGCTCGTCGCCGTGTCACCCCGATGAAAACAACGAAGTAAGGCTAGCCTTACCTAATCCACAAGTCCAGCGGGCCCTATCCCGCGAGGGACCGAGGGCGCAGATCCGTCCAGTGGGCCTCGATGAAGTCCAGGCATGCCCCGCGGGTGTTCTCGTCGAAGGCGATCGTCCACCCTCCGGGCACCTCTGCGAAGGACGGCCAGAGCGAGTGCTGGCCCTCGTCGTTCACCAGGACCAGGAAACGGCCTTCGGTGTCGTCGAAGGGGTTGGTGCTCATGCTCAGTGGCTCCTCGGGTCGGTCGGCGGTCCGCGCGTGATGCTCAC
This sequence comes from Streptomyces sp. NPDC050704, assembly GCF_040654355.1. Lineage (NCBI taxonomy): Bacteria > Bacillati > Actinomycetota > Actinomycetes > Kitasatosporales > Streptomycetaceae > Streptomyces > Streptomyces sp. NPDC050704. The sequence goes on from NZ_JBFAHW010000006.1 coordinate 53,284, forward strand.
ACAGGAGGCGGATCAGGGATGGAAGAGAGTGCCGCGATTAGGTTAGGCTCGCCTAATTAACGTGAGCTTAGCCTCTCCCCTTTCCCTCTCACAAGGAGACGTGCATGCGCCGGGTGATCGAACGGGTCCGCGCCCAGGACGGCAGTCGGCCATGACCGATCCCGTCTCCGGCCTCGCAGCCGACAGCACCGACAGGGTCGACAGCACCGACACAGCTGAAAGGGCCGATACGGAGAACGTCTTCACCGCGTTCGGGCTTCCCGGCGAGCCCGGCACCGACGAGTTCTGGGCTGCGGCGGGGACACCCGCGTCGGTACCGGCCGACGATGGCGGCGGCGGTTGGGTGACCTTGTTCCTGTGGCGTGGATCCCCGGCGAGCATCGGCTTCGAGAGCTGGTCGGAGCCGGTGCCCCTGCGCCGATGGGGCGATACGGACTGCTGGTACGCCGAGGTGCGCATGCCCGCGCGGCTCCGGGTGAGCTACCAGTTCCTCGCGGACGACGCGGCGTACGCCGACCCGTTCAACCCGGTCGGTGCGGGCGGTGACCGGTCCATCGCCGCGACCCCGGACGCCCCGGACCAGCCCCACTGGCCTGTCCTCGGCGTCGGCACAGACCTGGTACTGCCCGTCCCGCGCACCCGGATCCGCTGGAACAGCGAACGGCTCGGCGGGCGGCGCACTGTGCGGGTCCATCCGTCGGGCGGCGGTGGGCCGGTGGTCCTGCTGCTCGACGGGGACGACTGGCTGTACCTGCACCCGGCCATGACCGCGTTCGACTCGTCCGTCGCCAGTGGCGAGATGCCGCCGGTCACCCTCGTCTTCCTGCCGGCCAAGGACCGGGAGGCCGAGTTCGCGTGCCGGCCCGAGCTGTGGGAGGCGATCCGGGACGAGCTGCTGCCGCTGGTGGCGGAGTCCGGCGTGGCCGCCGACCCGGACCGGCTGGTGGTCGCCGGGCAGAGTCTCGGGGGGCTGAGTGCGGTGTACGCGGCGCTGGAGTTCCCGGAGCTGGTGTCCCGCGTCGCCTGCCAGTCGGGGTCGTTCTGGTGGACGCCGGACGCCTTGGACCTGGCGGACCCCTTGGGCGGCCCGGCCGGTGGGGCCGTCGCCGCGCGGCTGCGGGCCCGTACGCCCGACCTGTCCGGACTGCGCGTCGCGTTCGACGTGGGGGAGCACGAGACGCGGATGCTGCCCCACTGTGAGCCGGTCGAGGCCCTGTCCGAGCAGGCCGGTGCGACTGTGCGGGTTTCGCGGTCGGCATCCGGCCACGACCGGGCGGGGTGGCGGCAGGCCCTGCTCAGGGATGTGGCCTGGGCCCTCGCGTAGCGCTCCGCGGGGGCCAGGTGATTGTCTGCGGGTCCGGTGGGGGCTGGTCGCGCCCCCGCGGCGGAGCCGCAAATCGACACAGCCCCGCGCCCCTAAAAGATTGCGCCGTTCCCCGCGCCCTCCAAGAAGGCCGCGGGGTCCCCCGCGCCCCCAAGAAGATCGCGGCGTCCCCGCACCCGCTCAAAAGACTGCGTCGCCCGGCGCCCCCAAGAAAACCGCGGTGTCCCGGCGCCCACTCCAAAGACTCCGTCGCCCCCGCGCCCCAAAAAGCCACGGCAGTCGCCCTCGCCCGCGAGAAGCCCCCGGGGGGTCCCGGAGCCCCCTCAAAAAGACTCCGTCGCCCCCCGTGCCCCTAAGAAGGCCACGGCAGTCACCCTCCCCTTCAAGAAGACCGCGGGGGCCCAGGCGTCTTCTCGACGAAGGGGCGCGTCAGCGCGCCACCGCTGCGCAGTAGGCCTCGTCCGTGGCGAGGAGGTTGCGGTGGGTGTCCTCGGCTGTGATTACGCCGTCGTCGACTACGAGGACGCGGTCGGCGGCGTCCAGGAGGGCCGGGCTGCTGGTGATCACGATGGTGGTGCGGCCGCGGCGCAGCTTCGCGATGTTGCGGGCGATGAGCTGTTCGGTGACCGCGTCGACGGCTGTGGTCGGGTCGCGCAGGACGAGGACGTCGGTGTCGGCGGCGAGGGCGCGGGCCAGGGACAGCCGTTGGCGCTGCCCGCCGGAGAGGTTCGCGCCTCGGTCGCGGACGGTGTAGTCGAGCCCTTCGCGGTGCAGGGCCACGACGTCCGTCAGCATGGAGGCCTCGACGGCCTCGGGGATCGTCCGGCTGGTGCCCGACGGGTCGATGTTCGTGCGGAGGGTACCCGCGAAGATCTCCCCGTCGTACGGGTTCACCAGCATGTGCTCGCGCACCGCCTCGACCGACAGGTCCGCGATCTCCTGCCCGCTGACCCGCACCACTCCCTCGTACGCGCCGGGCGGGACGTTCACCGCCAGGATCGACGCGAGGTCGGCCGCCGCGCGCGGCTGGTAGGCGGCGACCGCCACGAACTCGCCGGCCGGGACGTGGAACTTCAGCTCGCGCAGGGACCCGTACCGGACGCCGTCGATCTCGAGGTCCCCGCCCGCGGCCGGGCGCTCCGGGCCCGGGGTCGTCACCGGCGGCGCGGTCAGCACCAGCGCCATCCGCTCGGCCGACGCGCGCGCCATCATCACGTACTTCGGCATGTCCGAGAACAGCTTGAGCGGCTCCATGATGAACTGCGCGAGGCCTACGGCCATGACGAGTTCGCCGATGTTGATCTGGCCGTCGAACGCCAGCCAGCCGGCCGTCAGGGTCACGGCGGCGGCGAGCACGGCGTTGAGGGCAAGCGCGGTGCCCGCGTACACGCCGTTCACCCTGGCGACGGTGATCGCCTGGTGTTTCGCCTCCGTGCTGACCGTCCGGTAGGACCGGAACGCGGCGTGGTTGCCGCCGAAACCGTGCAGCGGGCGCAGGCCGATGATCAGGTCGGCGACCTTCGCGCCCGCCCTCGCCACCCGGGCCTGCTGTTCGCGGGTGCTGGCGCCGATCCGCTTGGACATCACGCTCAGGATCGACAGGATCGCGACGGTTCCCACCATCACCAGCAGGCCGAGCCGGATGTCGGCCAGGCCCAGCGCGACCGCCGCGATCACCACCGCGACCAGCGAGCTGATCAGCAGCGGGACCACTTCGATGATGTCGGCGGTCTGGTCGGCGTCCTCGGTGGCGATGGTCAGCACCTCGCCGGACTTGAGGTCGACGTCCATGGCCACCGGCTGGAGTCCGCGGGCCGCGACCCGCACCCGCCAGCGGTGCGCCTCGGTCGTGTTGGCCTTCTGCAGGGTGCGCATCCCGAACCGCCACGACAGCGACACGGTCGTGATGATCACGGCCAGCGCGGCGATCGACAGGCCGAGCGAACCGAGGCTCCGGTCCTGCATCGTGTGCTCGACGATCAGGCCGAGCGCGATGGGGAAGGCCGTCTCACCGGCCTGGTACAGGCCCATGAGGACGGTGCCCCAGACCATGGCGCCGACATTGCGGCGCAGTGCGGTCCGGAGGATGTCGGACCCCGGGTGGGGCCGCTTCGGGTCAGGAGTTGTCATCGAGGTGGTCATCGAGGTGGCGGGCTATCGCTTCCGGGGTTCGCAGGGTGAACAGATCACGGATCGTGATCACAGGACCGTACTCTCGGCGGAGCAGCCCGTTCAGCCGCACCGCCAGCATGGAGTGTCCCCCGAGGGACACGAAGTCGCTCACCGCGCTCACCTCGTCGTCGTCCAGGTCCAGTGCCTCGGCGAAGAACTCGCACACCGTGGTCTCGGTCTCGGTCTCCGGGCCGCGCTCGACCGCCGTGGTCAGCGCGCCCAGCGGCTTGGGCTCGGGCAGTGCCTTCGTGTCAGCCTTCCCGTTCACCGTCAGCGGGATGCCGTCGACCTGGGCGTAGTGCGTCGGGCGCAGGAAGTCCGGCAGCCCGGCGCCCACTTCGGCGGCGACCGCCGCCAGGTCGGCCGAACCGTCGAGGACGAGATAGGCGGCCAGCCGGTACGCACCGTCCACCTGCGGGTCGGGCTGGGCGACCGCGGCGACGAACCGCACCGCCGGGTGCGCCGCGAACACCGCCTCGACTTCGCCCAGTTCGACCCGGTGCCCCCGGATCTTGACCTGCTGGTCGGTGCGGCCCAGGTACGTCAGATTGCCGTCGGGCCGCCGGACCACCAGGTCCCCGGTGCGGTACATGCGTTCGCCGGGTTCGCCGAACGGGCACGCCACGAACCGGTGCGCGGTCTGGGCGGGCTGTCCGAGATAGCCGCGCGCGATGCCGATGCCGGACACGTACAGCTCGCCGGGAACGCCGTCCGGCAACGGCCGCAGCCATGGGTCCAGTACGTACACGTCGGTGTTGTCGATCGCCACACCCACCACCGGGTCCTGGCACTCGAAGGTGCCGACGCCGAGGGTGTTGATGGTGTACTCGGTGGGTCCGTACAGGTTGTAGCCGACCGTGCCCTCGGTCTCGGCGAGCCGCTGCCACAGCGTCGGGGTGACGGCCTCGCCGCCGAGCAGCACCAGTGCCGGGCGCCGTGCCGGGTTGTCCAACAGCCCCTCGGCGACCAGCTGTTGCGCGTACGTCGGAGTCACGTTGATGACGTCGATGCCGTGTTCGAGGCAGTACTCGACCAACCGGGGCGCGTCGCGCCGCAGTTCCTCGTCGCAGATGTGCACCTCGTGGCCGTCGGCGAGCCACAGCAGCTCCTCCCACGACATGTCGAAGGCGAACGACACGGTGTGCGCGATCCGGAAGACCCGGTGCTCGTGCTCCGCCAACACCGGCTCGAAGATGCGTCGCTGATGGTTGATCAGCATGTTGGTGAGCCCGGCGTACTCGGTCACCACACCCTTGGGCTTCCCGGTCGATCCGGAGGTGTAGATCGTGTACGCGGGGTGCCGCAGCCGGTCCGGGTCGTCCGGCGCGAACGTCACGAACGGCTCGGCCTCCGGCAGCGGGCGGTCCAGCTCGATCAGATCGGTCAGGCCGCCGGTCAGCCGGGGCGATACGGCGCTCACGGTGAGGACGACCGCTGGACGGGCGTCCGCGACGATGGCGGCGATCCGCTCGTCCGGGTGGTCCAGCTCCAGCGGCACGTACGCGGCGCCGACGCGCAGCACCGCGAACAGCGCCACGATCGAGTCGAGGGAGCGGGGAATCGCGAGGCCCACGGTCGTCTCGGGGCCGATACCGCGCCCGGCGAGCACACCCGCCACCGCGCGGCTGCGGTCCCGGAGCCCCGCGAAGGTCATGGTCTCGCCGTCGGCCACGAGCGCGACCCGCTGCGGGTCACGGTCCGCCGCCTGGTCGAACCGGTCGACGACGGTGTCCGTGCCGACGTCCGTACGTTCGGCGAGCTCGGGCTCCGGCGCCAGGCCGCTCAGCGCGCCCACCGGCCCGGTCGACCGGGCCACGTCTTCGAGTACGCGCAGGTAGTCGTCGAGGAGGCGGCGGGCGCTCTCGGTGTCGCCGTCGCGGTGCTCCAGCTTGACCGTGAGCCGGTCGCCGGGCGTGACGACCCAGGTGAACGGGTAGTGGGTGGAGTCGTCGGCCTTCACCGATGTGATGCCGTGCCTGGTGTTCATCTCGGCGAACGCGTCCATGTCCAGGAAGTTCTGGAGCACGAACAGGTTGTCGAAGAGCGTGTCGTGCCCGCTGGCCCGCTGGATCTCGCCGAGGCCGAGGTGCTCGTGCTCCATCGCCTCGACCCGGGCCGCCTGCACGGCAGACAGGTAGTCGCGAACCGTGTCGGCCGGCCGTGCCCGCGTCCACATGGGCACGGTGTTGAGCAGTACGCCGACGACGTCGCCGAGGCCCTCGCCCTCACGACCGGAGACCGTCACACCGAACACGGCGTCACCGCGCCCCGTGTGTGCGCCGAGCAGGAGGCCGAACGCGCCGGTCAGCACCGAGTTCAGTGTGACACCGTGCACCCTGGCCGCTTCCCGCAGCAGGTCCGACTGCTCGGCGGACATGGTGTGCACGAGCGCGCTCGGCAGATCGTCCGAAAGGGCCGGCGCCGGTCCGGCGAGCAGGGTCGGGCCAGGGAGTCCTGCCAGGTGCTCGGCCCAGAAGCGTTCCGATACGGCGGAGTCCTTGGCGTCGAGCGCCCTGGCGTAGTCCTCGAAGCTCGGCGTGGCCGGGGCCGGGGCGGGCAACTCGCCCGCGAGAACGGCCTGGTAGGCGTCGAACAGGTCCCGCAGCACGATCTCGCGGGACCAGCCGTCCCACAGCAGCAGGTGGTAGCTCAGCAGCAGGCCGTCGCGGTCGCCGGGCAGCCGCACCACGGTCAGCCGGATCAGCGGCGGCTCCCCCGGGTCGAAGCCGGTGTCGCGGTCCCGGGCGCGCAGCGCCTCGACCTCCGCCTCTGCCGTCGCCTCCGTTGCCAACTCGACCGTACGGACGGTGACTTGACGCCCCGCGCTGAGGACCTGGACCGGGTTTCCGTCGTCGTCGGTGGTGAAGCCGGCGCCCACGACCGGGTGCCGGGCGATCACGTACGCCATCGCCTCGGCCAGCGCGCCGGTGTCCAGCCGCCGGTCGAAGGTGAACCAGCTCTGTGCGACGTAGTGTCCGGCCGTGCCCGCCATCTGGGCCTGGAAGAACAGGCCGCGCTGGAGCGGGGTGACCGGTGCCGTGCGCTCGGCCGTCGCGGAGGTGTCCGCGATGCCTTCCAGTGCGCTCAGCCAGTGCTCGGCGATCTCGTCGGGGACGCCCTCGGCGAGGGTGAAGGCCGCGTGCAGGCTTCCGGTGGCCGCGTCGGTCCACGCGTTGACCTCGACTGCGTACGGGCTGTCCTGATCGCCGCCCGTGATGTGCACGGCCTGGGACTCGCTGCCCCGGCCGAGGTAGTTGAACAGCACCTGGGGGTGGGCGGTCAGCAGCGGGGCCGTCTGCGGGTTGAGGTACCGGAGTCGGCCGTAGGCGACGTGCCCGGCCTCGTCCGGCTGGCGTTCGGCGACCTCGCGCGCGGCCGCGACGGGGTCGGTGTGCGCCGAGAGCCGTACGGGTGCGATGGAGGTGAACCAGCCGACCGTGCGGGTGTAGTCGTGGTGTTCGAGGGCCGGGACCCGGCCGTGCCGCTCCAGCTCGATCGCGAGATCGGTGGGCGACGGCTGGATGTGTGTCAGCGCGGTGCGCAGTGCGCCGCACAGCAACTCGGTGAGTCCGACGCCGAATGCGGCAGGCGCGGTACGCGTGACGCGGTCGCTCGCTTCGGGGGCGAGCACGACGGTGGTCTCGCGCAACCTCTGGGTCGCAGGCGGCCCCTCGGCCACAGACGGCTCTTCGAGCGCGGGCAGCAGTGCGGGGGCCTGGAGCGTGGTGATCCAGTGGTCGAGGTCGTCGAGGGCGTGGGCGGACTGGTTCGCCAGTGCTTCGGCGTACTCGGCGTACGACGTGGTCGGCGGCGCCAGGGCCTCGCCGCGCAGGGCGGTGGCCAGGTCGTCCAGCAGGACCAGCCAGGACACCGAGTCGACAGCGAGGTGGTGCACGGTGACCACCAGGGTCCGGCTCGCCGCCAGCCACGAGAACGCGATGACGTCCCCGGACTCGGGGTCGAGCCGTCCGGCGGCCTCGTTCGCCTCGGCTGTCGCGTCGAACGCGTCGGTCGTGTCCGGCTGTACGACGGTGATCTCGCGGGCGGGTTCGGTACGCAGTGCCCACACCCCGTGCTCGACGCGCAGCCGCAGTCGGAGGGCCGGGTGCGCGGCCACGACGGCGTTCGCGGCGCGCTCGACGTCGGCGAACCCGGTGCCCTCGGGGGCCACCAGCGTCCTGGCCTGGGCGAACCGGGCGAGCGAGCCGCCCAGTTCGCGCTGGCGCAGGATGATCGGGGTCGGCGTCAGCGGGCCGTCCTCGTGGCGGGCGGGCGCGGACGGTGCGGTCGCCTGCGGCGTGCTCGTCGCCAGGTGTTCGGCGAGTGCGCGCGGTGTCTTGAACAGGAACACGTCACGGGGCGCGATCGGCAGGCCGAGTGCCCTCGCCCGGTTGATCACGGTGATGGCGACGATGCTGTCGCCTCCGGCGTGGAAGAAGTCGGTGTCGGCGTTCACTTCGGTGCCGGGGAGTGCTTCCGCGAAGATGCCGGTCAGCTCGGCGAGCGTGGAATCGTTGACGCGGTCCGTGGGAAGTGCGTCAGCGGTGGCGTATTCGACTGCGGGTGCGTTGTGGCTGGTCGCGCCGTTCCCCGCGCCCCTTTGGGGCGCGCCTGCCCGCTCGGCAAGTGCCTTGCGGTCCAGTTTGCCGTTTACCGTCAGCGGGAGGGCGGCGACCGGCAGGACCCGGCTCGGCACCATGTGTACGGGGAGCTTCGCCGAGAGCTGCTCGGTGAAGTCGTCGGGCACCTGTCCCACCACGTGTGCGATCAGGTGGTCGCCGCTGTCCGCCACGGTGACGGCCACGTCGATCACACCGTCGAGTTCCCTGACCGCGGACTCGACCTCGCCCAACTCGATCCGGAAGCCCTTGAGTTGGACCTGGTCGTCGGCGCGCCCCGCGAACTCCAGCTCGCCGTCGAGCGTGCGGCGGGCGAGGTCGCCCGTGTGGTACATGCGGGAGCCGTCGCCGGTGAACGGGTTCGCCACGAAGCGGCCCGCGGTGAGCCCCGGCCTGCCCAGGTAGCCGAGCGACACCTGGTCGCCGGCGACGTAGATGGCGCCCACCCGGCCCGGCGGCACCGGCCGGAGCCGGTCGTCGAGCAGGTAGGTGGCCAGGCCGGGTATCGGGCCGCCGATCGGGCTGACGTCGTCGGCGGCGTCGAAGTCCTCGTCGGTCAGCACCCGGTGGGTGACATGGACGGTGGTCTCGGTGATGCCGTACATGTTGACCAGCTCGGGCGAGCCGGTGCCGTGCCGCTCGACCCAGCCGCGCAGCCGCCCGAGATCCAGCGCCTCGCCGCCGAAGATGATCCGGCGCAGTGCGGTGGCGGGCTCGCCGGCATGCCGGTCGGCCTCGATGAACTGGTAGAACGCCGACGGGGTCTGGTTGAGCACGGTCACCCCGCGCTCGCGGACCAGCCGGTGGAAGTCGACCGGCGAGCGGCTCAGCCCGTACTCGGGGACGAGGAGTTCGCCGCCATGGGCCAACGCCCCCCACAGCTCCCAGACCGCGAAGTCGAAGGAGAAGGAGTGGAACTGGACCCACACGTCCTGCGGGCCGAAGTCCATGTCGGGCCGGGTGTTCGCGAGCAGCGCCACCACGCTGGAGTGCGGGACGACGACACCCTTGGGCCGGCCGGTCGAGCCGGACGTGTAGATCACGTACGCGGGGTCGTGCCAACTCGCCTCGGGTCCAGGGATGTTGGCGGTCGACGGCGGTTCGTCCCCCTGCACAAGCACGCGGGCCGAGACACCCGCCCGGGCCAGCAGTTCCGTGAAGCGGTCCCGCTGCTCGCGGTCCACGAGAACGACCTGCGGAGCGGCGTCGGCGAGGATGTACTCCAACCGTTCGTCCGGGTACGCCAGGTCCAGCGGTACGTACGCGCCGCCCGCGGTGACGATCGCGACCAGGGCGACGACCTGTTCGAGGGAGCGCGGGACGGCGACGGCGACCCGCTTGCCCGGTCCGACCCCGGCCGCTCGCAGGGACGAGGCCAACTCGTCCTTCGCGTCCGCCAGTTCGCCGTACGTCAGGGACCGGGTACCGCCGTCGAGAGCGCACTGGGTGACGGCGGTGGCGGCCGGGTCGCGGTGCGCGGCGGCGTCGAAGAGTCCGCCCAGGGTCGTCGGAGTGATCCGCGCGGGACGCCTCTCGCTCTCGGGCGCCAGGTCGTCGACCAGGGCGTCCGGCCGGGTGAGCAGGCCGGTGACGGTCCGGGTGAACGTATCCAGGATGTCCTGGGCGCTCGCCTCCCGGATCAGCTCGCCGTCGTAGATCAGGTTGAAGCGCGGGCGTCCGTCGAGCGCGCGCTCCACCACCAGCGTCAACGGGTAGTGCGGGGCGCCCTCGTTGACGATGTCGGTGATGACCAGCTGGTCGTCGGGTCCCCGCAGAGCGTCCACATCGGTCGCCACGTCGAACACCACCAGGGTGTCGAACAGGGAGCCGGCGCCGGCCAGGCGGCCGATCCTCGCCAGCGAGACATGCTGGTGCGGCAGTACCGCGCTCTGGTGTTCCCGCATGGCGGCGAGCAGGTCGTGCGCCGTGGCCGTACCGGCCCAACGGGCGCGCACGGGGATCGTGTTGATGAACAGACCCACCATGTTCTCGATGCCGGGGACATCGGCGTCGCGGCCGGACACCGTGGAGCCGAACACCACGTCCCCGCCGGACCCGCTGTTCACGCCGTTCCCGCCGTGCAGGAGGGCGCCCAATGTCACCGCCCAGGCGCTGTGCACGGCCACGCTCAGCGGCACACCGGCGGACCGGGCGGCCGAGTCGATGTCGTCCGCCGGTTCCACCGCGGTGTCGGCGAACCGGTCGGACGGGGTGTGCCCCTCGGCGACCAGCGAGGCGCCGGGCAACTCGGCGAGCTCCTCGCGCCACACCCGGTCGCTCTCGTCGTCGTCGCGTTCGGCGAGCCAGCGTACGTAGTCGGGGAAGCCGCCGATCGCGTACACGGTCCCCGGCGCGTGGTACTCGGCCAGCAGCGCGCGGAGCATCGGCGGCACCGACCAGCCGTCGGCGATGATGTGGTGCACGGTCTGCACGAGGACGTTCCGGCCGGAGCCCGCGCGGATGAGCGTGTAGCGCATCAACGGTCCGGTGGCCAGGTCGAATCCGGCGCGGCGGTCCCGCTCGGCGTGCTCGCGTATCTCGTCGTCGGTGATGCCTGGGCGGTCCAGCGTGGTGAAGGGCGCCTCAACGCCACTCTCCAGTACGGAGACCACTCGGCCGTCGGCCAGGGCCGTGAACCGGGCGGCCAGGTTCGGGTACAGCGCGAGCAGGCGAGTGGCGGCCGCCGCGAGCCGGTCGGCGTCCACCTCGCCCTCCAGCGTGAGCAGTTGCTGCTCGACGTAGCTGCCCGCCGAGTCGTCGTCGAAGACCGAGTGGAAGTACAGGCCCTCCTGCAGCGGGGTCAGCGGCAGGATGTCCCGCAGCGTCGGTCCGTCCAGGTCGTCGACGTCGGCCTGCGTGAGCGGCACCAGGGGGAAGTCGCTGGGAGAGTGGCCGCCCTGGTCGAGCGCGGCCAGTCCGGCCAACGCCACCCGGAAGTACTCGCCGAGGGTCGTGATGTCCTCGTCGGTGAACATTCCGTCGGGCCAGGAGATGGTGGTGACCAGCTCGTACTCGCCGCCGGTGGAGGCGGGTTCGGCGATGGCGTTGAACTCCAGGGCGCGCGGCAGCCGCATCCTCGGGTCGCGCTTCTCGCCCAACTGGCCGGTGGTGTGCGCGAGTTGCCAGTCCCCGGACGCGCCCGCGTCGAAGCGGCCCAGGTAGTTGAGGAGCACCTGCGGTGCGGGTGCGTCGAACTCGGTGTGGGTCAGGTAGCGCAGGGCGCCGTAGGAGACGCCGTTGTCCGGTACCCGGGCGAGGTCTTCCTTGACCGCCTTGAGTGCGGCTGCCAGGTACTCGGGTGCGGTGGGATCGGCCGTCGCGCCGGGGTCCACGGTCACCGGGAACAGGGTGGTGAACCAGCCCACGGTCCGCGACAGTTCCGGCTCGAAGCCGGCGCTGCCCGCCACGAACTGCCCTTCGCGGCCGTGGCCTTCGAGTTCGATGTGCGCGAACGTCTGGTCCTGCCCGAGGTCGCGGCGCCACCGGGCGAGGGTGACGGCGAGCGCGGTCAGCAGTACGTCGTTGACGCCCGCGTGGAACTTCGCGGGTATCTCGCCCAGTAGGGCGGCCGTGACCTCGGGACCGACCGAGACGGTCTTGAGCCGCTCCCCCGCGACGGTGTCGGCTTCGGACAGCGCGCGCCTGCCCACCGGCTGGTCCGCTCCCGGCAGCGGACGCCAGAAGTAGGAGCTGTCCGCGTCGAACGCCGCGCGCTCCAGCAACTGCGTCCAGCGCCGGAACGACGTGCCCACCGGGGGCAGTTCGATCGGGGCGCCCGAGGTGAACTGCCGCCAGGCGGTGGCCAGGTCCTCCATCAGGACCCGCCAGGACACGCCGTCGATCACCACGTGATGGGCGACCACGACCAGCTGCCGTGCCTCGCGGCGCCAGACGGCACGCAGCATGACACCGGCCGCCGGGTCGAGCCCGTCGGTGGCGAGCGCGACGCACTCGTCGAGCGGCCGGTCGCTCTCCTGCCACCCCACGACGGCCTGCCCCGCGCCTGCTCGGTCCGCGGCTGCCTGGTCCGCGGCTGCCTGGTCCGCGGCTGCCTGGTCCGTCTCCGGGATGTCGAAGCTCCAGCCGTCGCCGCGCACCAGCTTGGCGCGCAGCATGTCGTGCCGCCCCGCCACGGCCGCGAGGATCTCGTCGAGGGCGTCGGCGGTCAGGTCCGCGGGGGTGTTCAGCACGACCGACTGTACGAAGCCGTCGATCGCGTCCGTGGTCTCACCGAGCCACTGCACGATGGGCGATCCGACGATCGAACCGGTCGCGACATCGCCGTGGTCCACGGTGGAGACGTCCTCGCGGCTCGCCACGGCGGCCAGCGCCCCCACGGTGCTGTTGCCGAAGATCTGCCGTGCCGTGACGTAGAGACCCGCGTCGCGCAGCGCGCTGAGCAGCGAGATCGCCAGGATGCTGTCGCCGCCGAGCTGGAAGAAGTCCTGGTCGACACCGACCTCATCGAGCTGAAGCAGCGCCGCGACCGCCGCGCACACCGCGCGCTCGTTGTCGGTGGTGGGCGCTATGAGCGAGCCCGTCCCGACCGTGGGCTCGGGCAGCGCGTTCCGGTCGAGCTTGCCGTTCGCGGTGAGCGGGAACTCCGTCAGCACGACGAGGTGGGCGGGCACCATGTACTCCACCATGTGCTCGACGGCCCACGCCTTGACCTCGTCTGCCCGCAGGTCCTCGCTACCGGCGGCCGGGACCACGTACCCCACGAGGTAGGTGCCGCCGGCCGCGTTCTTCTTCGCGACGACGCAGGTGTGCCGTACGCCGGGGTGCTCGGCGAGACCGACCTCGACGTCCTCGATCTCCAGCCGCATACCGCGGATCTTGATCTGGTTGTCGGCGCGGCCGAGGAAGTCCAGCGATCCGTCCGGGGCGAACCGCGCGAGGTCGCCGGTCCGGTACAGCCGGGAGCCGTCCGCGGCGAAGGGGTTCGCCACGAACCGGGACGCCGTCAGGCCGGGCGCGTTGACGTACCCGCGCCCCAGGAGGAAGCCGCCGACGTACAGTTCGCCGCCGACGCCGACCGGGACCGGGCGCAACTCGTCATCGAGGACGTACAGCTGGGTGTTCGGGTTGGCCTTGCCGATCGACGTCGACAGGCGTTCCGCCTCGCCCCGGTAGATGACGTGCGAGACGCCGATCGTCGTCTCGGCGGGGCCGTAGCCGTGGTACATGGGGATGTCGAGCCGGGTGCGGAACCGCTCGTACAGCTCCGGGGTCAGCACCTCGCCGCCGCACCACACGTGCCGCAGGCTGTCGAGGCGGCCGGAGTCGCCGGCGATCTCGAGGAGTACGTCCAGCATCGACGACACCAAGTAGGTGAAGGTGACGCGGTGTTCGGCGATGACGCTCAGCAGGTGGTGCGGGTCGCGTTCGCCGCCGGGCCGCAGGACCACCAGCCTGCCGCCGCACACCAGCGGCAGGAAGATCTCGTTGATGGAGATGTCGAAGGACAGCGGCGCCTTGAACAGCGACGCGTCGTCGTCGCCGAAGCCCAGGATCTCGTCGACCTGCCACAGCAGACGCTCGCTGATCGCCTCGTGCCGGATCATCGCGCCCTTGGGCCGCCCGGTCGAACCGGACGTGAAGATCACGTACGCCAGGGCGTTGCCGGGGACGGTGACCCCGGTCCCCTCGGCGGGGAGGGAACCGAACCGCCAGTCGCCGAGGTCGACGGCAACGGCTTCCGGTTCGCTCGGGTCGTACTCGCCCGAGTCGTTGAGCTGCACCACGACCCGGGCGTCGTCGATGACGACGGCTCGGCGCGCGGCGGGCCACTGCGGATCGAGCGGCACGAAGGCGCAGCCCGCCTGGAGCACGCCGAGCAACCCGATCACCATGTCGGCGGAGCGGCCGAGCGAGATGCCGACGACCTGCTCGGCGGTGAGCCCGCGTCCGATCAGATGGTGGGCCAACTGGCTGGACAGCTCGGCTGCCTGACGGTACGTCAGCGACCGGTGCTTGTCGACGATGGCAACGGCGTCCGGCCTGGTCCGCGCCTGCTCGCGGAACATCTCCACGATGGTCGGGCGGACCCGGTCGGCGTCGGTGTCGTTCCACTCGGCCAGGGCCGCGAGCCTCGCCGCCACACTGGACGGGGCGATGGTGGCGATGGGCCGGTCCGGGAAGTCGGCCAGGTCGTCCAGCGCGAGCTGCGCGTCGACCCGCATGACGCCGTCCGGGACGGCGATGCCCCAGCCGTCCGCGCCGGCCTCCCGGGCCGCCCAACCGCCGGGCCCCTCCCCGCCGTTGTCGACCCACCCGAGGACGTCGGCGAACAGCGTGCCCGGGGTGAGGTCGATGCCGTCGGGACTCCGGCCCGTCGCCCAGTACGACAGCCCGATGGCACACGCTTCGGCGATGGTCCGGTCGGAGAAGTCACCGGTCCGCCGGCGTACGTCCGCCAGGCGTGCGGGAGAAAGCAGTACGAGACGAGCGCTCGGTTCCAACATCGACGACTCAACGCCCCTTCAAAGGTAATGAAGTTAGCCTAACCTAAATTAGGGTTACCTAACTGCCTTCTCGCCAGGCCCTCCAGAGCCGTGCGTAACGGCCGCCCAGAGCCACCAGCTCCGCGTGCGTTCCCTGCTCCACCACGCGTCCCGCGTCCAGTACGGCGATCCGGTCCGCCGCCATCGCCTGGGTCAGCCGGTGCGCCACGAACAACGTGGTCCGGCCCGCACATGCGGCCAGCACGGCCCGCTCCAGTTCGGCGGCGCCCTCGCTGCCCGCCTCGGCGGTCGACTCGTCGAGCACCACGACCGGCGCCCTGCCCAGCACCAGCCGGGCCAGCGCGATCTGGGCGACCTTGGTGACGTCCAGGCGCTCGCCGCCCTCGCCGACCATGGTGTTCAGCCCGTCGGGCAGCGCGTCGACCCATCCGTCGGCCCCGACCGTGCGCAACGCGTCCGCCAGTTCGGCGTCGGTCGCCTCCGGCGCGGCCAGCCGCAGGTCGTCGGCGAGCGGACCGGAGAACACGTGCGTCTCCTGCGTCAGGATGCTCACCAAGGCCCGCGCCCCGGCCTCGTCCAGACCGGCGAGGTCGGTCGACCCGACACGTACCGACCCGGCTTGCGGGGTGCCGATGCCCGCGATCAGCGCGGCCAGGGTCGTCTTGCCAGCACCCGTCGCCCCGACCAGCGCGAGCGAGCCGCCGGCCGGGATCGTCAGGTGGACGTCCCGCAGGACCGGCTCCTCGGTGTCGGGATAGCTGAACGTCAGTCCCTCCACCGTCACCGGGTACGGCGCGGTGTCCGCCGGCGCGACGGCCTCGTCGCCCACCAGCCGGTCCTCCGCCTCCTCCGCCAGCACCCCGACCAGCCGGGTCAGGCTCGCACCCGACTTCTGCGCCTCGTCGAAGGTGAACATGATGGCGCCCAGCGGGGTGAACAGCCGGTGGAACATCAGCGGGGCCGCCGAGACCTCGCCCAGGCTGGCGGCGTCGGCCTCCAGCAGGGCGTATCCCACGACGAGGATCAGGACCAGGCCGATGAACTCGGCGCGGTTCTCCCTGCCGACGAACCGGCCGAAGAACCGGAACACCTCGATGCCTAGATCGCGCACCCGCCACGACTCGGTGGTGACGTTCTCGCGGACGGCGCCCTCAAGGCGGTACGCCCGGACCGTGTCGATGCCGTTCAAACCACTGATCAGCGCCTGCGCGCGGTCGGCCTGGGCCACCCGCTGCTTCCGGTAGAGCGGGGCGGACCTGGGCAGATACCAGCGCAGGGCCAGCGCGTACGCGGGCAGGGCGCAGGCGCCGGCCAGGCCGAGCCGCCAGTCGAGGCCGAACATGCCGGCCGTGGCGATGGCGACCAGCACGCCCGCCGAGAACACCGTGGGGACCGCTGTCCGGATGCCCTTGGAGATCACGGCCACGTCGTCGCCGACCCGGGAGAGCACGTCTCCCCGGCCGACCTGCTCGATCCGTGCGCTGGGCATGCCCAGCACCGCGCGGACGGCGCCTTCCCGCAGCCGGGCGAGCAGATCCGCGCCCAGCCGTCCGATCAGGTAGGTCGACACCGCGGTGGCCGCCGCGCCGAGCAGCGCGGCGGCCACCATCACCACCCCGAGCGTGACCAGGATCGAGCGCGATTCGCCCTCGACCACCCCGTCGACCACCCGGCCGAGCAGGAGCACCGGGAGTACCTGGAGCGCCGCCCCGGCCACCGTGGTGAGCACGGTGGCGACCGTCAGCCAGGGCACTTCGCGGCAGTGCGCCGCGACCCATCGGGTGGCCTCGCGTCCGGTCGCCGTGCGCAGGGTCGCCGGGGCGACGCGCGTGTCCGTAGTGCTCACACCGGGACCTGGGCGGACCGGGGACGGGAAGTGTTGATCGACATCTTTAGCCGGCCGCCGACTTCACGAGCTCGTCGATCGCGTACGGCATGGACAGCAGGGTGCCCTGGGAGATGGCCGCGCCGATCGCCGGGCCCTCACTGTCCAGCAGGTACTCCACCTTTCCGCCCTTCACGGCGTCCAGGTTGGTGAACAGCTTGAACTTCTTCAGCGCGTCCGTGTCCGCCTTGTCGTTGATGACGAAGACGCGGTCGACGTCGACCAGGTCGGTGCGCTCGGGGGACAGCGCGGTGGAGAAGCCGCCGTCCGCGATCTTGTCGATCTCGGTCTGGTACTGGAAGCCGAGGCCCGTCAGCAGCTGTCCGCGCACGTCGGTGGAGGTGAAGGGGTTGATCGCGTCCTTGTACCAGGAGAGCGCGACGGCCTTCTGGTCCGCGAACTCCGGGTGCTCCTTCTTGGCGGTGTCCAGCTGGGCCTGGATGTCCGCCACCATCTTCTCGCCCTCGTCGGCCTTGCCGACGGCCTTGGCGATCTGGAGGGTGTTGTCCTGCCACGGAGCGCTGAACGGCTCCTTCTCGGCCTTGGTACGGCCCACCGTCGGGGCGATCTTGGAGAGCTTGTCGTAGGCGGCCTTGTCGACCTCGGAGTAGACCGCGATGATCAGGTCGGGCCGCAGGGCCGCGATCTTCTCGTAGTTCGGGCCGGAGTCACCGTTCTTCATGATGACCTCGGGCTTGGTGTCGCCCCACTTGTCCTTCACCCAGGGCCACTGGGTGTTGATGTCGGGGGACTGGCCCGCCGGGTTCGGGTACTGGTCGACCATGCCGACCGGCTTGATGCCGAACGCCAGGACACTCTGGTCGTCCGTGTAGCCGACGGTGACCACCCGCTTGGGGGCCTCCTCGACCTTCGTGGATCCGAACGCGTGCTCCACGGTGACCGGGAACGCACCGGTGGCGGCCGCCGGGGTGTTGTCGCTCGGCTCGTCCGACGAGTCGTCGGAGCCGCATCCCGCGAGGAGGCCGACACCGATGGTCGTCGCGGACAAGACCGCCGCCACCCGCCGCCAGGGCTTCATGACCGTCGTTCGATGGAGGAGCATCCGAGATCCCTTGCTTTCGCGCTGTCCGCTTCACCCCCGTATAAGGGCAGGCAAACCTTATCCTGTTGAAGTGAGGTTAGCCTAGCCTAACTTCTTCACTTTTATCGGCATCCGGCCGGAGCCGGCGATCCCGGTCGGGCCGGACCTGGGTGCGGCCGATCGGCACGATGAGCGGCCGGTCCCCCACCGGGTCGTCGATCACCATCGCGCGCAGCCCGAACGCCTCCTGCAGCAGCTCGGCGGTGATCACGTCACGCGGGTGCCCCTGCGCCAGGATCGACCCCTCCCTCATCACGATGAGGTTGTCGCTGTACCGCGCGGCCAGGTTGAGGTCGTGCAGCACCATGACCACGGTGCACCCGGACTCGTGCAGGTCGTCCACCAGGTCGAGTACGTCGATCGCGTGCGCCAGGTCCAGGTAGGTGGTCGGCTCGTCGAGGAGCAGCAGGTCGGTGCCCTGGGCCAGGGTCATCGAGATCCAGACGCGCTGACGCTGTCCGCCGGACAGCGAGTCGACGGGACGGTCGGCGAGGTCGGACACCTCGGTCATGGCCAGCGCGCGCTCCACGACGGCGGCGTCGTCCGACGACCACTGCCGCAGCCAGCTCTGGTGCGGGTGCCGGCCCCTGGCGACCAGGTCGGACACCGTAAGACCCTCCGGCGCGACCGGTGACTGCGGCAGCAGGCCGAGCTTCTTCGCCACGTCCCTGGTCCTGAGCCTGCCGATGTCGTCGCCGTCGAGCACGACCGTCCCCCTGGTCGGCTTGAGCAGCCGCGACAGGGTTCGCAACAGGGTGGACTTCCCGCAGCCGTTGGGGCCGATGACCGTGGTGATCACCCCTGGCGGTATCGCCACGTCGAGCTCGTCGATGACGATCCGGTCGCCGTACCCGACCGTGACGCCCCTGGCTGCCAGCCGCGAGGCGTCCTTGACCCCGGTCTTGATCTCGGTGATGGACTTAGCGACCACGAGGCCCCCTCTGCTTAGGTTTGCCTAACCTTTTGTACCAGCTACTTGAGGTTCGCCCGCACCAGCAGGTAGACGAGGAAGGGGCCGCCGATCGCGGCGGTGACCACGCCGACCGGGAGAGTGATCGGCAGTGCCGTACGGGCGACCAGGTCCGAGCCGATCAGCAGCAGCGCTCCCACCAGGGCGGAGGCCACCATCGGCGGTGTCGGGCACCTCACCAGACGCATCGCCACCTGCGGCGCCACCAGCGCGACGAACGGGACCGGGCCGGCCGCGCTCACCGCCACCGCGGCCAGCAGGACCGCGCACAGCAGCAGGACGGCCCGCACCACCGAGTACCGGACGCCCAGGCCCGCGGCGACCTCGTCGCCGAAGTGCATCGGCTTGAACTGGAACGCGACGCACGACACGACGACCAGGAGGCCGAGCGTGCCCCAGAGCGCGATCCAGACCTCGTCCCACGACCGGTTGTCCAGCGAGCCGACCAGCCACGCCTGGGCCCGGGCCACGTCCCGGATGTCGGCCGTGACCAGCAGCCAGGTCGTGATCGCCTCCATCACGGCGCTCACCGAGATGCCGATGAGGATGAGCCGGAAGCCGTCGATCCCGCGCCGCCAGGCCATGAAGTACACCAGCAGACCCGTGCCGAGACCGCCGACGAGCGCCGCCACGGACAGGCCCACGGAGTTGACGATCGCCGCGGAGGTTCCGCCCGACACCGTCACCAGGAACACCGAGACGGCGCTGGCACCTCCGGTGACCCCCAGAATGTCCGGGCTGGCCAGCGGGTTGCGCGCGATGGACTGCGTGATCGCGCCGGACACCCCCAGTGCGATCCCCACGACGAGACCGGCCAGGGCGCGCGGCATCCGCAGGTCCATGATCACGAACTCGTCGACCCGCTCACCCCCGCCGAAGAGCGTGGCGATCACCCGGGAGAGGCCGATGGGGAAGTCCCCGACGGCGATGGACAGGCAGAACACCAGGAAGGTCGCCGCCGCGAGGAGCAGCGTGACGAACACCATCCAGGGCCGCCATACGAACGACACCCGGCCGAGCCGCACGCCCGGTGTCATCGATGGCTTCGTGTCTGTCCCGTCCGGCTTCACGTCTGTCCCGTTCATGTGTTCTTGAACTTTCCGCGCCACACCAGAACCGCGAAGAACGGGGCGCCGAGGAGAGCCACGACGACACCCGTCTCCAGCTCGCCCGGCCGCACCACCAGGCGCCCCACGATGTCACAGACCAGCAGGACGACGGCTCCGAGCAGACCCGCGTACGGCACCAGCCAGCGGTAGTCGGGACCGGTCAGATACCGGGCCACGTGGGCCACCATGAGCCCGAGGAACGCGATGGGGCCGCATGCCGCCGTGGCCGCGCCCGCGAGCAGCGTGATCGCGATGATGCCGACGGTCCGGCTCAGCGCGATGTTCACTCCGAGTCCCCGCGCCACGTCGTCACCGAGGTTGAGCAGGTTGAGCGAGGGCAGCATGGACAGCGCCAGCACGAGACCGACCGCGATGAACGCGGTCACCGGCCAGATGACGTCGAATCCGACACCGGCCACGGAGCCCGCGTTCCAGAACCGCAGCGCGTTCAGCGACTCCTTGTCCGACAGCGCGACCGCCGTGGTCATCGCCATGAGGAACACCGTGATCCCCTGCCCGGCCAGTGCGAGCGTCAGGGGGTTGCCGGCCCCCCTGCCGATGCTCGCGAGACCGAACACGACGACACCGGCGACCGCCGCCCCCAGGAAGGCGAACCAGACGTACTGGAGCGGGCTGGAGAACCCGAACACGGCGACCACCGACACCACCGCGAACGAGGCGCCGGTGTTGATCCCCAGCAGGCCCGTGTCGGCGATCGGGTTGCGCGTGTACCCCTGGATCAGCGCCCCGGCGACCCCCAGGGCCATCCCCGCCACGATCCCGAGCACCGTTCGGGGCACCCGCACGGTCTCCACGATGAGCCTGATCTCGGTGAGCCGCTGGTCGGAGTCCGGCGCCGCGAACAACCCGTGCCACACCTCGGCGGGGGTCAACGCGCGCGCACCGACGGCCAACGACACCGCCGCCGTGACCACGAGGACCACCACAAGCGTGCCCAGACCCACAACCCGCCGCCGACGGGCCTCCGTTACGCCCTTGACGGCGGGACGCTCAACCACAGTCGTGCCCATGTCGATGTACGTTATCCCTTTGCTTTCACGGGGTTGCACGCTGCTGCGGTGCCGGCGGCGGCGCGGGGACTCGTGCCCCGTAAGGGGCGCGGGGCTGTGACATTGTGCGGCTCCGCCGCGTGGGCGCGACCAGCCACGTACGGCCCGCAGCTTCAGTACCGCATCTCCAGCGGAGCGGCCTCGGCGGAGTTAAGGCCCTGGTCGAGAACCGAGTCCAGGATCTCGCCAACCCTGATCGCGGTGTTGGACAGCAGGGACGACGTGATGCCGTGCGTGTGCTCCGTGCCGCCCTGCAGGTAGATGCCGCAGCGCAGTGCGGGGTCCGTCGCTATGCGGTAGTCGCGCTCGACGCGGACGCGTCCCTCGTCGTCGCGCAGGCAGCTGTCCGCGACCTCGCCGAGGAGGGCGAGCGGGTCGACGGGGCTGTAGCCGGTGGCGCAGACCACGACATCCGCGTCCAGCGGGGTCTCCTCGCCGGTGACGAGGGACTTCACGGTGGCGCGGGCCTTGTCCGGGGTCTCCTCGACGTCGGTGAGCCGGGACACGTTGAGGAAGCGCAGCCGCTCGGTGCCGAGCACCTTCTCCTGGTACATCTGCCCGTACAGGTCGTCGATCAGGTCGATGTCCACCACGGAGTAGTTGGTGTTGCCGTGGTAGTCCATCAGCCGGCGCTTGACCTCCTCGGGCGCGGCGTAGTACTCGTCGACCGCCGCGGGATCGAAGATCCGGTTGGCGAAGCTGCTGTCGTCGGCGGGGCTGTAGCCGTAGCGGGAGAAGACCGCGCAGACCTCGGCCTGGGGGAAGCGCCGGTGCAGGTAGGCGACGTTCTCGGCGGCGCTCTGCCCGGCGCCCACGACGACGAACCGGGAGGGCGAGGTGCCCTCCAACTCATCGACCTTCGCGAGCAGTTCGGAGTTGTGCCAGACGCGGTCGCCGCGCTCCACGCCTTCCGGCATGAGGGGCCGCAGCCCGGTACCGATGACGAGGTTGCGGGCCCGGTGGACCGAGAGGCCCTCCGCCGACCGGACCGTCACGTCCAGGTACTCCACGGCTCCGTCGCGGACGACGGGTGCGACGCCGACGACCTCGTGGCCGTAGGAGACCCCGTCCTCGACCTTGGCGGCGGCCCACTCGAAGTAGTCGTGGAACTCCACCCGCAGCGGGAAGAGGTTCTTGTGGTTGAGGAAGTCGATCAGCCGTCCCTTGCTCTTCAGGTAGCAGAGGAAGCTGAACTCGCTGGCCGGGTTCCGGAGCGTCACCAGGTCCTTGAGGAAGGACACCTGCATGGTCGCGTCGTCGATCAACATGCCACGGTGCCAGCCGAAGCGCGGCTGCTGCTCGAAGAAGTGAGCGGTGACCGCCTCCTGCCCGCCGACGCGTGCGTTGTGCTCGCTGAGTGCGATCGCCATGGCCACATTGGACGGCCCGAAGCCGATACCGATGAGGTCGTGGACCGGTGATGCGTCACCAGGAAGGACCTGTGACATGTCACTCCTATCGTGCGGGGCAGCCGCCTGTCAGGCGTGGGGGAAAGGTGGGGCACATACAAAAGGCGGGCGCGCCGACAGAGCGACCCACCCCATGGAACTTAGGTGAGCCTAAGCTAAACTTGTGAAGGTGTCGACAGGGCAAAACGGACGACTGAGCACCAGCACCCGCCAACTGGGGCAGGTTGCATGCGTGTTGCACGCTAAGGTAAGCCTTGCTTTACTTGCCGCCGGTCAGTCCCTGTCTAGAGGAGGAACCCCATGCGGGTCGCCATGCTCGGTTACCAGACCTGGGGGCATCGCACCCTGCAGGCCCTCCTGGACTCCCGGCACGACGTCGTACTGGTCGTGACGCACCCCAAGAGCGAGCACGCGTACGAGAAGATCTGGAGCGACTCCGTCGCCGACCTCGCCGAGGAGCACGGCGTCCCGGTGCTGATCCGCAACCGCCCTGACGACGACGAGCTGTTCGAGCGCCTCAAGGAGGCCGACCCGGACATCATCGTGGCCAACAACTGGCGGACGTGGATTCCCCCGCGCATCTTCGGCCTGCCGCGCCACGGCACACTGAACGTGCACGACTCGCTGCTGCCGAAGTACGCCGGCTTCTCCCCGCTGATCTGGGCCCTGATCAACGGCGAGCCCGAAGTGGGCGTCACCGCGCACATGATGAACGACGAGCTCGACGCCGGCGACATCGTCCGGCAGGAGGCGGTACCGGTCGGACCGACGGACACCGCCACCGACCTCTTCCACAAGACCGTCGACCTCATCGCCCCCGTCACCATCGGCGCGCTCGACCTCATCGCCGCCGGGCAGACGGAGTTCACCAAGCAGGACCGGTCGCAGGCGAGCTTCTTCCACAAGCGGTCCATCGAGGACAGCCGCATCGACTGGACCTGGCCGGCGGCGGACCTCGAACGCCTGGTCCGCGCCCAGTCCGAGCCGTACCCCAGCACCTTCACCTTCCACAAGGGCAAGCGACTCGAAGTCCTCGCCGCCGTGGTGTCCGAGGAGAACTACGGCGGTACGCCCGGCCGGATCTTCTACCGCGAGGGCGAGGGCGTGGTGATCGTCGCCGGCGCCGACGCCCGCACGGGCCGCAACAAGGGCCTGGCCATCACCCGCGTACGGACCGAGGACGGCCGGGAGCTGCCCGCGACGGAGTACTTCACCTCCATGGGCGGCTACCTGACCAGCCGCCCCTGAGGCACCGGCCCCGCACGAGCCGGTCGCACTCAGCCCCTCAGCTTGTCTGCCCCCAGTACGGTCCCAGGGGCCGACAGGACATCGCCGCCGCACGGACTCCGGTCCGCGCGGCGGCGATCGTCTTTCGCCGCTCCCCTGCCGTCGGCGTCAGCCCAGCGTCAGCCGGTACGTGACCGGGGAGCGGCCGGTGATCAGGACGCGGACGCCGTCCGGTGTGAGCGAGCCGTTCATCCAGGAGTAGCGCTCCCCCGCGTCCACCACCGGCGGCTGCTTGCCGCCCTTGCCGTTGCCGGGGCCGAAGGTGATGCGGTCGTCGCCGACGGCGTACGTGGCTTCCCCGCTCACGAGGTGGTAGGTGTCCGGGGAGTCCGTGACCGGCTCCAGGCCGTCGCCGGTGAGTGTGCCGCCCCGGCGGAAGCAGAGCTCCAGGGCGAACGGCACTTCGGCGCCGGTCAGTTGGAAGTCCAGGGTCCAGGAGCCGCCTTTCGCCTCCTTGGCCTCCTTCTCCTTCGCTTCCCTCACCAGGACTTCGGTGCGGAGTGTGCGGTACTCCTTCGGGCGGTGCGGGAAGTCCATCGCCGACCAGAAGCGGCCGTCGTCCGTGAGCGCGTAGAGGCCGTCGGGGCGGCGGTGCCGGCGTGGCAGCGGGTGGTGCCAGGCGGCGCGGACCTCGGCGGTCAGGCGCCAGCCGTCGGCCGTGCGCTCCAGGTTCTCCGCCCGGAAGTGGCCGAGCGAGAAGAACCGCGGGGCCAGCCGGAGGGAGTCGAGGATCGCGGCTCCCTTGCGCGTCTTGAAGAACGTGGGGTTCGTCGACAGGCCCGAGGAGATGGCGTGTACGTCCGGGAAGTCGGTGCCGCCGAAGATGCTCGCGGTGCGGTCGCCACGCCGTACTCGCACCAGGGAGCAGGCGGTGTCGTGGTGCTCGAAGTCCGTGGGCAGGCCGGTCACTCGGGGAAGTTCCCAGGACAGCTCGGGCCGGTCGAGGACCTCGGCGAGCCGGTCGCCCGGCGGCGTCTCGCCGAAGGTCTGGGAGGACCCCCGCTCCTCGATGAGCGCGGCCACCGCCGCGAACCGTCCGTCCCCGTCCCGGATCGCCAACTCCCTGTACTGGAGCCAGAATTCGGGCAGGTGGCGCAGGGTGGTCTGGTCCTGGCGCCGCGAATGGACCATCTCCACCTCGCCGTTGGGCTCGATGACGTAGAGGGAGGCTTCGAGGTTGTCCCGCACGTTGGCGTACAGGTCCGGGCGGTCGTGGAAGCGGGCGATCGTCAGCAGGGCCGGATTCGACACGACCGCCGCGTAGGTGGGGCTGCGCTCGCTGTACTCGCCGCCGGGCAGCTGGTCGATGCCCTCCGCGAGCCAGGCGTCGATACGGCGCGGGTACGCCGGGTCGGGCCAGCGTCGGTGGATACGGGACAGCGCCGAGCACACCAGCCAGCGGTGGTTCGCCGTGTGCAGCCCGCCGGTGGCCAGCGCCGGGCCCGCCGCGCGCAGGATTCGCTCGACGGTGGCCCGTAGCGGCCGTGTCGACGCGTGGCCGTCCTCGTCCAGCAGGCTGTACGCCAGGTTCAGGTCGACGATCGAGAAGGCGGTGTCCGGCGGTGAGTGGGCCGCGCCCTGGTCCCAGAGCCCGTCGTCGAACTGCTCCTCCTCCAGCGTGTCCGCGAGCTCGCCGAGCGGGCCCAGCAGCGCGCCGTCGTGGTGGTACGCCGATCCGCCGTGCACGAAGACCGAGGTCAGGGTGCGCAGTGCGCGGGCCGAGGGGCGCGCCTGGCCCCTGTCCCGCAGTTCGGTGAGGTATGCGGCGTATCCGTCGAGGACCGACTTGGCGCGGTCGTCGGCCGCCGTGGTGAGGAAGTCGAGGAAGTCGGTGTCCTGCCGTCCCCCGCCTTCATCCACCTTCGCGCCCTCGCCCTCGCCCTCGCCCTCGTCAACTCCCGTGTCGGCTGCGGCAGTTTCCTGTCCGGCGGCAGCCGCTGCCGCGGCCGCACCGGTGGCGAGAAAGGTCCTGCGGGCCATCATGCGGACTCCTTGTCAAAAGCGGCGGCCCCCTCCTGAAGGGCGTCCGCCCTCGCCGCGCGCGGCGACAACCGTACGTCGACCGCCGTCAGCGCCAGCGCCAGCGGCCCCGGCGCCAGGAACGCCAGCGGCGTCATCATCCACCCGCACAGCACGGCCGCCGCCAGGGCCAGCAGGACGAGACCGCTGCCGCCCACATCCCGTACGGAGTCCCGGGCGGCCCCGCCCACCGCCGCACGCCAGTCGGTGAGCGACTCGGGGCGCCCGCAGGACCGCAGGCCGACGACAGCCGCATACGCGCCGATGGCAGCCGCGACGACGGCGAAGAGCGACGCCCCCGGCAGCCCGGCCCGAGCCAGCGCCAGATCCGCCCACAGCAACAGCACGCCGACCAGGAACAGCACTCCGGCCGCGAGGTCCCCGGCCCGCAGACGCCGCCGCAGGACCGCCAAGTACCGCCCTGCCGTGGCCGGTCGGTCCTCGCCCGCGCCGCGCAGGACCGCGCACGCGGTGGACAGCGCGGCCGGCAGCGTGACGACCGGCAGCGACGCCAGCGCCGTACACACGCCCACGCTCAGCACGTCCGCGAACAGCGTCATCCGCGGCCCGAAGATCTCGCCCGGCTCGCGGGCCTGCCCGGCGCTCATCCCTTGATCCCGGAGTTCGCCATGCCCTCGACCAGGAACCGCTGGAAGGCGAGGAAGAACAGCACGATCGGCAGCAGGGCGATCACCGACATGGCGAACATCGGCCCGAACGACGACTGGCTCGACGCGTCCACGAACTGCCGCAACGCCAGCGTGAGCGTGAACTTCTCCGGAGAGAACAGGTAGATCAGCTGGGTGAAGAAGTCGTTCCAGGTCCAGATGAAGGTGAAGATCGCCGTGGTGATCAGCGCCGGGCGGGTGAGCGGGAGGATCACCAGGAAGAAGCTCCTGAAAGGCCCGCAGCCGTCGATCCGCGCCGCCTCCTCCAGCTCGCGCGGCAGCCCCCGCATGAACTGCACGATGAGGAAGACGAAGAACGCCTCCGTGGCAAGGAACTTGGGCAGGATCAGCGGCCAGTAGGTGTTCACCATGCCGAGCTGGTTGAAGATGATGTACTGCGGGATCAGCACGGCGTGGTGCGGCAGCATGATCGTCGCGATCATGAAGGCGAACAGCGGCCCGCGGAAGCGGAACCGCAGCCGGGCGAAGGCGTACGCGGCCAGCGAACACGACAGTACGTTGCCGATGACGGCGCCGCCCGCGATGAACAGGGAGTTGCCGAGCAGCCGCCACACGGAGACGTCGTTCACGCCGTCGAGGGCGGTCGAGTAGTTGGACCACTCCAGGCTGCTGGGCAGCAGGTCGAGGCTGGCGATCACCTCGTCGGCCGGCTTCAGCGAGGTCGCGAGGAGCCAGGCCAGCGGATACAGCATCACCAGGAGCGCGGCGAGGCAGCTGACGTGCAGGGCGATGCGACGCCGGTTGACCGGCTTGCGGACAGCGGGAGTTACGGCGGTCGAGCTGGTCATCGGTCCCCCTCGGACGCGTAGAAGACCCAGGAGCGCGAGGTCCGGAAGAGCACGGCGGTGACGGCGCCGATGACGATCAGCAGCGCCCAGGCCATCGCGGAGGCGTAGCCCATGTGCGAGGCGACGAAGCCGCGGTCGTAGAGGTAGAGCGTGTAGAAGAGCGTCGAGTCGGCGGGACCACCTTTGCCCGCGCTGATCGCGAACGCGGGGGTGAAGACCTGGAAGGCCTGGATGGTCTGGAGCACCAGGTTGAAGAAGATCACCGGGGAGAGCATGGGCACGGTGATGGACAGGAACTGCCGCCACCTGCTCGCCCCGTCCACGGATGCCGCCTCGTACAGCTCCGAGGGGATCTGCTGGAGTCCGGCGAGGAAGATGACCATGGGGGCGCCGAACTGCCACACCGTCAGCAGCGCGACGGCGAGCAGCGCCCAGCCCGGCTGGTTGACCCAGCCTCCGGTGCCCAGCAGGTTGTCGACCGTGCCGCCGTCGTTGAAGACCGCCCGCCACACCAGAGCGATGGACATCGAGGCGCCGAGCAGGGACGGCGCGTAGAAGGCCGAGCGGTAGAAGCCCCGGCCGCGCCGCATGGACTTCAGGGCGAGCGCGACGACCAGGGCGAGGCCGAGTTGGAGGGGCACGGCGATGATGACGTACGTGAGGGTCGCGACGACCGAGCGCCAGTACCGCGGGTCCTCGGTGAACATCTGCGTGTAGTTGCGCAGGCCCACCCACTTCGGCGGGTTGAACAAGTCGTAGTCGGTGAAGGAGAGATAGAGCGACACGGCCATCGGGAGCAGGGTCAGCACGGCCGCGCCGAGCACCCACGGGGAGAGGAACACCCAGGCGGCGCCCTCCCGTTGGCGCTTGGGCCGCTTCGCGGGGGTGGTCTTCGCGGTACGGGCAGGGGTCGGTATCTCGGTGGTGGTCATGACCTCAGCTCCGCCTTCGCCTCGGTGACGTAGTCCTCGGCCGCCTCACGGGGCGACATCCGCTCGAACGACACCTGGTCGTAGTCGCGCTGGAAGGTGGTCTGCAGGGCGCTGTCGCCCGAAGGGGGCGCCTGGGGCGGGTCCTTGAGGTCGCCGTCCAGGGACGCCTGGAAGTCGGCGATCGTCTTGTCGAAGTCCTTCAGCTCGGGCGCGAGGTCCGCACGGATGGTCTCGTTGACGGGGATGCCGCGGGTGGCACCGAGGATCTTCGCGGCCTCGGGGTCGTTCAGCATGAAGTCGATGAGCCGGGCCGACTCCTTGGGATGGCCGGAGCTGTCCGCGACACCCATGAACATCGAGGGCTTGAAGTACTGGCCGGGCGTGCCGTCCTCGCCGGACGGCATGGGGCCGAGGGTGACTCCGGTCGGGACGAGGGCCAGGAAGCCGCTGGACGGCGCGTCCCAGTTGTTGTCCGAGAGGGCCCTGCCGCCGCGCCCGAGCGGGGTGTTCTCGACGGTGCCGTCGAGCTGGGTGGTCTCCTCGGCCGGCGAGACGGCGCCCTCCCGGCGCAGTCGGTCCGTGAAGGTCCAGTAGCGCGTCAGGTCGTCGGCGGTGAACCCGAGTTTCCCGTCCTTGGTGTACAGGGACTTGCCCTGGCCGCGCAGCCAGACCTCGAAGGCGTCCTCGCTCCATCCCGGATCGGTGCCGCCCGGCTTGCCCGTCTTCTCGGCGAGGGCGCGCATGGAGTCGGCCCAGTCGTTCCAGGTCCAGCCCTTACGGGGCAGCTCGACTCCGGCGTCCTTCCACTGCTTGGTGTCGTACACGATGGTCTCGGTGCCGCGCGCCTGCGGGACCGCGTACTGCTTGCCGTCCACCACACCCGTGGCCAGCAGCCCCGCGTCGATGTCCGCCGTGCGCAGCGTGGACCGCTGCTTCGCGAGGTCCAGCAGCACGCCCCCGGACGCGTACTGGTCGATCATGCGGTAGTCGAGCTGCATCACGTCGGGAGCGTCGCCGCCGGCCGCCTGGGTGGCGAGCTTCTGCTTGTAGGCGTCGTATCCGGAGAACGACGTCTGTATGTCGATGCCCGGGTTCCGTTTCTCGAAGAGATCCACGGCCTCCTGCGTGCGGGCCGCCCGGTCCGGATTGCCCCACCAGGTGTAGCGCAGCACGACGTCGCCGCCCGCGCTGCTCGACTCGCCGCCACCGGAGCAGCCGGTGAGTACCGCGCAGAGCGCGAGGATCGCGGCCGACGTGCGGGACGGCCAGGACTTCCTTGTCCTGTTTCCGGGCATGAGTGGGTCACCTCGTTCAACTAGAAAGCGCTTCCACCCCCGTACGACCCTAAGGAAGGTCCTGATGTCAGAACAAGACCCCTGCACCGCATCCACCTCATCCTCACCTGGAGTTCGCCGCCGCTGTGCCGTGGTGGGCCTGGGCGCCCGCGCCCGGTTCTTCACCGAGGCACTGGCCGGTCCCTACGCCGACCGGATCGACCTGGTGGGTTTCTGCGACGTCAACGCCCACCGGATGTCCGTCCACAACGGCTGGATCACGGCCGAACACCCCGGCCGGGAGCCCGTACCGGCGTACGCGGCCGAGGACTTCGGGCTGATGCTGCGCCGCGAGAACGTGGACCTCGTCGTGGTGTGCAGCGTCGACCGCACCCACGACGACTACCTCGTCCAGGCGCTGGAGGCGGGCTGTGACGTGGTCACCGAGAAGCCGATGACCACCGACGCGGAGCGCGCCCGCCGCATCCTGGACGCCCAGCGGCGCACCGGACGCGAAGTGCGGGTCGCCTTCAACTACCGCTACAACCCGGTGCATTCGGCCGTACGGGAACTCATCGCGGCCGGCGAGATCGGCGAGGTCGGCTCGGTGCACTTCGAGTGGCTGCTCGATCTGCGGCACGGCGCGGACTACTTCCGGCGCTGGCACCGGGACAAGGCCAACTCCGGCGGACTCATGGTCCACAAGTCGACGCACCACTTCGACCTGGTGAACTGGTGGCTCGGTACTCGGCCGGAGACGGTCTACGCACAGGGCGGCCTCTTCTTCTACGGCGACGAGGCAGGCCGGCGCCGCGGTCTCGCCCGCCCCTACACCCGCGCCCACGGCTCGCCCGCGGCTGACGGCGACCCCTTCGCCGTACGCCTGGCCGACTCCCCCGTACTCAGCGCGCTGTATCTCGATGCCGAGGGGGAGGACGGGTACCACCGGGACCAGAACGTGTTCGGGCCCGGCGTGACCATCGAGGACGACATGGCGGTGCTCGTGCGGTACGCGTCCGGCGCGTCCCTGACCTACCACCTCACCGCGTACGCCCCCTGGGAGGGCTACCGCGTCTGCTTCAACGGCAGCGAGGGGCGGCTCGAACTGCTCGTCGAGGAGACGACGTGGGTCCGGCCGGACGTCAAGGCCGCGGCCGAGGGTGCCGCCGGACCGGTCATGCACGGCGACGCGGTCGGTGCGGAGGCCGGCCGCACCGAACTGCTGCTGCGGCGCTTCTGGGAACGGCCGCGCGAGGTGAAGGTCGCGAGCGGCGAGGGCGGGCACGGGGGTGGGGACATCCGGATGCTGGCGGATCTGTTCGGTCCGCCCGCGGGTGAGGGTGCGGATGCGCTGGGGCGGGCGGCGGACGCGGTGGACGGGGCGCGGTCGTTGGTCACCGGGCTCGCGGCCAACGAGTCGTTCGAGACCGGGTTGCCGGTTCGGGTGCGGGATGTGCTGGACGTGTGAGGTCACCCGTCACCCGTCTCCGGTCTCCGGTCTCCGGGGCCGGCTCACCAGGTGACGTGCAGGCTCTGCGGCGAGCGGTGGATCAGGGTCGGACGCATCGTGACCGCCCGGCCGTCGGCCAGGCGCAGTCCGGGCAGACGGCTCGTCAACAGCTCCAAGGTGATGCGGAGTTGTTCACGGGCCAGTTGGGAACCGGGGCACGCGTGGACGCCCAGGCCGAAGGCCAGGTGGCGGCCCGGGGTGCGGGTGATGTCGAACTCGTCGGGGCGGGGATGCCGGGCGGGATCACGGTTGGCCGCGCCGAACGCGACGAACACGCTTGATCCGGCGGGGAGTTCGGTGCCCGCGAGCACGATCGTGCGGGTCGTGACGCGGCGGAAGCCCTGGAGGGCGGTGTCATGGCGGGCCGCTTCCTCTATCGCTGCCGGGATGCGGTCCGGTTCCGCGCACAGGAGGTCCCACTGGCCCGGATGGCGGAGGAGGTGAAGGACGGTCGTGCCGATCAGGGCGGTGGTGGTGAGGTGACCGGCCAGCAGGAAGTTCTGCAGGTGGGCGACCATTTCGTGGCGCTGATCGAGCGTCAGATCGCCTTCCGCGTCCGGGACGAGTGACTTGATGAGTTCGGTGCAGAGGTCGTCCCGGGGGTTGGCCCGGCGGTCGCGTACATACGTGTCGAGCAGGTGCTGCAGTGCCACGACGTCCTGGGCCGCGGCCACTTGTCCCGCTTCCTCCATCGGGCGGAAGAGCAGTTCCTCGGCTCGGTAGCCGCCGTGTACGGCCGCCGGGACGTCGGCGGGGTCCAGGCCCACGATCCTGCCGACGACGTCACCGGGCAGGCGCCGGGCGTACGCCGTCATCAGTTCGGCGTGGCCGTTCTTGGCGAAGCCGTCGACGAGGGTGGTCGCTCGTTCCGCGGCGTAGGGGAGGACTGCCGCGACCTTTGCCGGAGACAGGCCTCGTACGATCGGGGCGCGTAGGTGCTGGTGGCGGGAGCCGTCGGCGGTGACGACCACCGGGCGGCCGCCGAAGCCGCCGCCGAGGACCGCGAGGGCGGTGGGGGCCGGGAGGACGTCCGGGCGCAGGGCGTTCGCCGACGAGAAGTCGTGCGGGCGGCGCAGTACTTCGCGTACGTCCGCGTCCCGGGTCACCAGCCAGGCGTCGAGCTCCGGGAGGAAGCTCAGGCCCTTGGTCTGCCTTGCCCTTTCGTAGTGCGGATACGGGTTCCGCTGCAAGTCGTCGAGCCTGCCGTGCGGGTCGGGGTTCACGGGGCTCCTTCTTGTGCGGGGTGTGGGGGCGGGGGCGGGGTGGTCCGGGTCATGGTGCCGTACGGGTGGGCGGGGCGGTAGGTCGCTTCTGGCCCCTGGGCGTCGGTGGGTGGGGGTTTCCTTTCCCCCACCCCGCACCTTCCCGAAACCGGAGGCTCCGCCCCCGGGCCCCGGGCCCGAAGGGGCGGCTTGGGGTGGTGTGTTGGGTGCGGGTGGGTGGGGGCTTGTCGCGCAGTTCCCCGCGCCCCTGAAAGACGGGGCTGCGCCCCTGTCAATCCTCCTTGCGGGCGCGTAGGCGGCGCAGCATGCGGGGGTCCTCGAAGCCGACTGAGCGGGCGGCGGCGTCGATCGTCGCGCCGTGGTTGATGAAGTGCTGGGCGCGTTCGAGGCGGAGCGTCTGCTGGTAGCGCAGGGGGGTGAGCCCGGTGGCACGGCTGAAGAGGCGGGTGAGGGTTCGTTCGCTCACGCCGACGGCCGAGGCCAGGGTGGGCAGCGGGAGCGGTTGGTCGAAGCGGGCGTCGATGAGGTCCTGGGCGCGGTGCACGGTGTCGTCGAGGTGGGACCGGTGCCGGAGCATCGCGCTGGACTGCGGCTCATGGCCGTTGCGGCGGGCGTAGACGACCATGTCCCGGGCCACCCGGGCGGCGGCAGCCGGGCCGTGCCGGGTCGCGACCAGGTGCAGGGCCAGGTCGATGCCGCTGGCGATGCCGGCCGAGGTGATCACGCGGTCGTCGGCGGTGAACAGGACGTCGCGGACGACCACCGCCCTGGGGTGGCGAAGGGCAAGCTCGTCCTGCACGTCGTGGTGGGTGGTGCAGTGGCGGCCGTCGAGCAGGCCGGCCCGGCCGAGCGCCTCGGCTCCGGCGCAGACGCTGGCCACCGTCCCGCCCCCGGCATGGTGGTCCCGGAGGACCTGCAGGGAGGCGGCGCCGATGGCGGGGCCGTCGGCCAGGGTGACCGTCCGCCAGCCGGGCACCATGATCAGATCCTCGGGCCCGAGACGGGGCCAGTCGAGCCCGGCCACCAGCGGCAGCCCCTGGGCGGTGGGCACCTGCGGCTGCTCGGCGACGTAGGAGAGCGTGTAGGGGTGCCCGAAGTCGGCGGCCGTGGAGAAGACCTGCGCGGGGCCGGCCAGGTCCAGCAGGTGGACTCCGGGCACCAGGAAGAAGACGACGTGGCTCACGATCCGGTCATCATGCCCGAACTCCTGCCGCGGCCTCCAGCTGATCGACCGTCGCGATGGTGGCGAAGCGTCCGGCGAGGGCGTACTCGGTGCGCCTGATGACTTCCTCGGCAGGCAGCGTGCGGGGGTCGGCCAGCAGCTCGGCGACGCTCTGGTCGGCGGGGGCGTCGCGGTGCGGGATGGGGTTGGTCGCGGTCGCGTCGGTGACGAAGGTGACCTGGTAGCCGAGGTCGGCGGCGACGCGCGTGGTGGTCTCCACGCACTGCTCGGTGCGGATGCCGCAGACGGTGAGCTCGCGGATACCGCGCTCGGTGAGGAGTTGCTGCAGGTTGGTGGTGGTGAAGGCGTTGTGCGAGGTCTTGTGGATCAGCGGTTCCCCGTCCGCTCGCTCCAGCTCCTCCATCAGCCGGACATGGCCGAGGGCGGGGTCGAAGACATCGCCGGTGCCCGGCTCGGAGTGCAGTACCCACACCACCAGGTCCCCGGCCCGCCGGCAGAGCCGGACCAGGCGGTTCACCCGGTCGGCGATCTTCAGGTCGGAGGTGGTTTCCCACAGCGGACGGGCCCGGAAGGACTCCTGGACATCGATGACGATCAGCGCTCGGGTCATGCCCCCAAGCCTGCGCCGCCGGGGCGGGGCGGCGACAGGCCGCATCGGGTCCGGCAGCGGACCGATCCGGTCATCAGTGGGTCAGGCGGTCGAGCAGCCGCGACAGGGCGCGAGGAACCGAGCGACCGGCCCCCACCGCATCCGTACACGCATCCGCGTACGAACAGCCGGCGCATACCATCACGTCGTGGCCCTCTTCCTCGTCCGTCGCGAATCACCGCTCGCGCCGGCGGAGGCATGGCGGCGGGTCACCGCGTGGCAGCGGCACGCGGAGGTCGTGCCGCTGACCCGGGTCTCCGTTCTCACGGAACCGCCCACCGGCACCGGCGCCGGCACTGTGTTCGTGGCCCGCTCCGGCCTCGGCCCCCTGGCGTTCGACGACGTCATGGAAGTGGTCGTCTGGCGACCACCGCCGCCGCACGGCGAGGGCCCCGGCATGTGCCGCCTCGTCAAGCGGGGCACGTTCGTCACCGGATGGGCCGAGATCGAGGTGCATCCGGCTGCTGATACGGGTGATACGGGCTCGCGGGTGGTGTGGCGTGAGGAGTTGGCGGTGCGGTTGGTGCCCCGGGCTCTTGATCCCCTGGTGAGGTGGGCGGCCCGGTGGATGTTCGGGCGGGCCTTGGACCGATTGTTGCGGCATCCCTGAAGCCAGGGTCCGCCAGGTGCGGAGGGGGCGAGGGTGACGTCGTGGCCGAGAGCCTTGAGCTGAGAGCCTGTGTCTGAAACCCCCGCCTGCGCCCTGACGGACCGGATCGCGGCAGATCCGTGCACGACCGATGAGATCGGCGGCGCGGTCCGGTCGTACCGACGACGACTCCGGCGCGAAGGGAACCCCGGCCATGAAACTGACGACCGTCACAAACGTCTCCGTCGACGGAGTGACGCAGGGACATCGACGCATTGACGCAGGGATCCCACGCGAAGCCGGCGCGCAGGACGAGGACGCCCGGGGCGGCTTCGAGCGCTTCGGATGGGCCCCGCCACTGCTCGACGACGAGGCCTCGACGTTCATCGGCCAGACCTTCCGGCGTGCCGACGCGTTCCTGTTCGGCCGGCGGACCTACGAGATCTTCGCCGGCTCCTGGGGAGCGGGCATGGACCCGGGAAACCCCGTCGGAGAGGCGCTGAACACGCGGCCCAAGTACGTCGCCTCGACCACGCTGACCGACCTGAAATGGGCGAACACGACCGTCCTGTCCGGTGACGTCGCGCGCGCCATCGGCGAGCTGAGGGCCGAGCCGGGCGGTGAGCTGCAGGTGTGGGGCAGTGGCACCCTGATCCGCTGGCTGCTCGACCACCGGCTGGTCGACGAGATGGTCCTGCTCATCTATCCCGTGATCGTCGGCCAGGGCACGCGGCTCTTCCCCGCCACCGGCCCGGACACAGGACTCGAACTCGTCGACCTGCGGTCCACCCCGAAGGGCCTGACGATCCAGACCTACCGCACCACCGGCCGCCCGCGGTACGAGACAGCCACGACCACCTGAAGCATGTGACGCAGGTCTGCCGGCCGTCCTGTTACGGGAGTTCCGGTGGGCGGGTCCCGGGCAGTGCGGCGTACTTCATGAACGCCTCCCGGCTGTCGGGGACGAACGGCCACTGCCACAGCGCCTGCCGGAAGTCGGTCTCGGGCAGCCAGTCGTGCCAGGCGATCTCCGAGGGGTCCGGCGTGACGTCACCGGCTATGACGGCCTCATGGACAGCCATCCAGTAGGGGCTGATCGCTCCCCGGCAGAGGTACTTGAAGACGAACCGCACCGTGGCCCGGACACCGAGCTCCTCCGCCAGTTCCCGGGCGGCGGCCTCCTCGTAGGACTCCCCCACCTCCGCGGCTCCGCCGAGCAGCCAGTTGTACTGCCCGGGGAACCTGGAGGTGTCCTCCGGCCTCCGGTGCACAAGCACCCGCCCCTCCGCATCGCGGCAGACCACGGTCGCGACCCGGTGCAGCCAGCCGCGGCGGATCGCCTCGCCCCGGTCCACCACGTTCAGCACCCGGTCCTGCTCGTCCACGCGCTCCACCAGCTCGGTCATGGCGCCCACGATGTCAAAAGGGTTGGAGTGACTACGCCCGGAGTTGCGAGACTGGGCCGCATGAAGGACATGGGGCGGTTCCGTCGGACGGTCGTCGAGTGGGCGGCCGGCGGTGCGGGTGCTTCGGCAGCCGCCGCGGCCGCGCGGGAACTGGCGGCCGGCGCCGGCGTGCGTACGGTCGTGCTCGTCGAAGGGGGCAGTGATCAGGTCGCGGTCGAAGCACTGGCCGCGCGCCGAGGTCGCGACCTGGACGCGGAGGGCGTCTCGGTCGTGCCGCTCGGGGGTGCGACGAGTATCGGCAGGTTCGTGGAACTCTGCGGTCCCCAGGGGCTCGACGTACGACTGGCGGGCCTGTGCGACGTCGGTGAGGAGCGCTTCTTCCGGCGCGCCCTGGAGCGGGCGGGCCTCGGCTCCGACCTCACACCCGACGACCTGGAGCCACTCGGCTTCTACGTGTGCGACGCGGACCTGGAGGACGAGCTGATCCGCTCCCTCGGCGCCGCAGCCGTTCAGCAAGTCGTCGTCGACCAGGGCGAGTTGCGCCCGTTCCGCACCTTCCAGAACCAGCCCGCCCAGCGCGAACGCACCGTGGAGCAGCAGCTGCGCCGCTTCATGGGAACCCACAGCGGCCGCAAGGCCCAGTACGCCCACTCGCTCGTCGAGAGCCTGGACCTCGCCCGCACACCAGAGCCCTTGGACCGCCTGCTGGCACATATCTGAGCACCTGCCTCAGCGGACCGAGGGAGTCAGGCCACCGACCCGATCCGCCCCACCGGCGCCCCCTCGAAGGCCGTCGCCGACGACACGTCATGGTGGATCGGCGTGTGCGCCCCGGTCAGCGAAACCCCGCTCCCCCCGCGCCTGTTGGCGACGATCTCCGACGCGATGGACAGGGCGGTCTCCTCGGGCGTACGGGCACCGAGGTCCAGTCCGATCGGGGACCTGAGCCGTGCCAACTCCAGCTCTGTCACGCCGACTTCACGCAGCCGCTCGTTGCGGTCCAGGTGGGTGCGCCGGGAGCCCATCGCGCCCACGTACGCGACCGGGAGCTTCAGCGCGAGTCGCAGCAGCGGTACGTCGAACTTGGCGTCGTGGGTCAGGACGCACAGGACGGTCCGCGCGTCGACCTCAGTGCGCTCCAGGTAGGTGTGCGGCCACTCGACGACGACCTCGTCCGCGTCCGGGAAGCGGGCGGCCGTCGCGAAGACGGGGCGCGCGTCGCACACCGTCACGTGGTAGCCGAGGAACTTGCCGATGCGGACGAGCGCCGACGCGAAGTCGATCGCGCCGAACACGATCATGCGGGGCGGCGGAACCGACGACTCGATCAGCAGCGTGAGCGGTGCTCCACAGCGAGAGCCCTGCTCTCCGATCTCCAGGGTGCCGGTGCGACCGGCGTCCAGGAAGGCACGGGCCTCGGCCGCCACCGTCCGGTCCAGCTCGGGATGCGCGCCGAACCCACCCTCGTACGAGCCCTCATACAAGCCCTCGTACGACCGCGCCCCCTTGCGCACGCCCTCGTACGCCCCCTCGTACGAACTCTCGCCCGCGCCGTCGGGACGTACGAGCAGGGCGCGGCCGAGCAGTTCGCGGGGCCCGGAGACGATGCGTGCGACCGCCGCCGCCTCCCCGCGGGCGGCGGCGGACAGCGCCGACGCGAACACCTCCCGTACCTCCCGCACTTCCCGGCCGGGGCCCGCCGCCCGCACCGGCGTCACCAGGATGTCGATGACTCCGCCGCACGTCAGACCCACCGCGAAGGCGTCGTCGTCGCTGTACCCGAAGCGTTCGAGGACCGACTCGCCGTCGGCCAACGCCTGTTGGCACAGTTCGTACACCGCGCCCTCCACGCAGCCGCCGGAGACCGAGCCGATCGCCGTGCCGTCGGCGTCCACCGCGAGGGCGGCGCCCGGTCGGCGGGGTGCGCTGCCGCCGACGGCCACCACGGTGGCCACGGCGAAGTCGCGTCCCTGCTCGACCCACCGGTGCAACTCTTCGGCGATGTCCAGCATGTCTCGGTCTCCTAACAGCGGTTGGGCGGCGGCTGCCTGGGCGCCTGGGCCTGGGGTCCTAGTGGACGCCCAGCCAGCTCTCGATCGGGTTCAGGGCGAAGAAGACGAGGAAGATCGCCGCCAGGCCCCACATGAACGCCCCGATCTCCCGGGCCTTGCCCTGGGCGATCTTGATGGCGACGTAACTGATGACTCCGGCCGCGACACCGGCGGTGATGGAGTACGTGAACGGCATGATCACGACGGTCAGGAAGACCGGGATCTCGGTGGCGCGGTCCGCCCAGTCCACGTGCCGGGCGTTCGTCATCATCATGGCGCCGATGACGACCAGGGCGGCCGCGGCGACCTCGCCGGGGACGATCGCCGTCAGTGGCGTGAAGAACAGACACGCCGCGAAGAACAGGCCGGTGACCACCGAGGAGAGGCCCGTGCGCGCACCCTCGCCCACCCCCGTCGCCGACTCCACGAACACCGTCTGCCCCGAGGCACCCGAGACGCCGCCGATCGCGCCGCCCGCGCCGTCGATGAACAGCGCCTTCGACAGACCCGGCATCCGGCCCTTCTCGTCGGCCAGTCCGGCCTCGGTGCCGACGCCGATGATGGTGGCCATCGCGTCGAAGAAGCCCGCCAGGACGAGGGTGAAGACGATCATGCCGACCGTCATCGCACCGACCTGGCCCCAGCCGCCGAACTCGACGTCTCCGAAGATCGAGAAGTCCGGCATGGACACCGCGCCGCCGTGCAGTTCGGGTGCGCCGCTCGCCCACTGCCTGGGGTCGATGACGTCGAGGGCGTTGAGGACGACGGCGAGCACGGTACCGCCGACGATGCCGATGAGGATCGCGCCGGGGACGCCCCGCGCCTGGAGCATGAAGATCGCGAGCAGGGTGACGGCGAAGAGCAGCACCGGCCAGCCGGCGAGTTCGCCCGTCGGGCCGAGCGAGACCGGCGTCGCCTTGCCCTGGTGGACGAAGCCCGCCTTCACCAGGCCGATCAGGGCGATGAACAGGCCGATGCCCATGGTGATCGCGTGCTTCAGCGCCAGCGGGATCGCGTTCATGATCATCTCGCGCAGCCCGGTGACCACGAGCAGCATGATCACGACGCCGTACATCACGCACATGCCCATCGCCTGCGGCCAGGTCATCTGCGGCGCGACCTGTGACGAGAGGACGCCGGAGACGGAGAGCCCGGCGGCGAGGGCCAGCGGCACCTTGCCGAAGAAGCCCATCAGGAGCGTGGTGAAGGCTGCCGCGAACGCGGTCGCGGTGATCAGGGCGTTCTGGCCGAGCGTGTTCCCCGCCGCGTCCTTGCCGGACAGGATGAGGGGGTTGAGCAGCAGGATGTACGCCATCGCCATGAAGGTCGTGACGCCGCCGCGCACCTCACGCGCGACCGTGCTTCCTCGCTGGGATATGTGAAAGTACCGGTCGAGCCAGGACCGGCCGGCCGGGACGCGGCTACCCGCGCCCGCGTCCGCCGCGACGGTCTTCGGCTCCAGAGACTGCTGGGTCATGTGGGCCTTCTCCCAAGGTTCAAAGGGGTTTGGGAAGGTGCTTCGGCCGCACGACCCGGGGGACGGCCCGAGACGAACGATCAGGAAACCGGGGGCGGGGAGACGGAGTCCGCCAGGAAGAACCCGGGCGGAACCCGGGAAGAGCCTCTGAGGAAAGCTCTCTCCCGGCCCCCGGAACTACTACGCCATGCCGGTCAGGTGTTCAGGCCGTACCGGCGTCCGGTTGAGCTCGAGACCCGTCGCGTTCCGGATCGCCGCGAGGACGGCCGGGGTCGACGACAGGGTCGGTGCCTCGCCCACGCCACGGAGCCCGTACGGGGCGTGGTCGTCGGCGAGTTCGAGCACGTCGACCGGGATGGTCGGCGTGTCGAGGATGGTGGGGATCAGGTAGTCCGTGAAGGAGGGGTTCTTCACCTTCGCCGTCTTCGGGTCGACGATGATCTCCTCCATGACCGCCATGCCCAGGCCCTGGACCGTGCCGCCCTGGATCTGGCCGATGACGGACAGCGGGTTGAGCGCCTTGCCGACGTCCTGGGCGCAGGCCAGTTCGATGACCTTCACCAGGCCGAGCTCGGTGTCCACCTCGACGACGGCGCGGTGCGCGGCGAAAGAGTACTGGACGTGGCCGAAGCCCTGTCCCGTACGGAGGTCGAACGGCTCGGTCGGCCGGTGCCGCCACTCCGCCTCGACCTCGACGGACTCGTCCTCCAGTACGTCCACCAGGTCGGCCAGCACTTCGCCGCCGTCGGTGACGACCTTGCCGCCCTCCAGGAGCAGCTCGGCGGTGGCCCAAGCGGGGTGGTACGTACCGAACTTACGGCGCCCGATCTCCAGGACCTTCTCGCGGACGAGCTCGCAGGAGTTCCTGACGGCGCCACCGGTGACGTACGTCTGACGCGACGCCGAGGTCGATCCGGCGGACCCCACCTGGGTGTCGGCCGGGCTGATCGTCACCTGGGTGACGCCCAGCTCGGTGCGGGCGATCTGCGCGTGGACGGTGACGCCGCCCTGGCCGACCTCCGCCATCGCGGTGTGGACGGTCGCGACGGGCTCGCCGCCGACAACCTCCATACGCACCTTGGCGGTTGAGTAGTCGTCGAAGCCCTCGGAGAAGCCGACGTTCTTGATGCCGACCGCGTAGCCGACCCCGCGTACGACGCCCTCGCCGTGCGTGGTGTTGGACAGGCCGCCCGGCAACTGGCGGACGTCCGCCGCCTCGCCGGCCGCGAGCCACTGCTGCTCGGGCGGCAGCGGCATCGCCTTGACGCGGCGCAGGAGTTCGGCGACGGGGGCCGGGGAGTCGACGGCCTGGCCGGTCGGCAGGAGCGTGCCCTGCTCCATCGCGTTGAGCTGACGGAACTCGACCCGGTCCATGCCCACCTTGTCGGCGAGCTTGTCCATCTGGGCCTCGTACGCGAAGCACGCCTGGACCGCGCCGAAGCCGCGCATGGCGCCGCAGGGCGGGTTGTTGGAGTAGAGCGCGATGGCCTCGATGTCGACGTCCTCGACCACGTACGGGCCGACCGACAGGGACGCCGCGTTGCCGACGACCGCCGGGGACGCGGAGGCGTACGCGCCGCCGTCCAGGACGATGCGACACTTCATGTGGGTGAGCTTGCCGTCCTTGGTCGCCCCGTGCTCGTAGGAGAGCTTCGCGGGGTGGCGGTGGACGTGCCCGAAGAAGGACTCGAAGCGGTTGTAGACGATCTTGACCGGTTTGCCGGTGCGCAGTGCCAGCAGGCAGGCGTGGATCTGCATCGACAGGTCCTCGCGGCCGCCGAACGCGCCGCCGACGCCGGAGAGCGTCATACGGACCTTGTCCTCGGGCAGCCCGAGGACCGGGGCGATCTGGCGCAGGTCGGAGTGCAGCCACTGGGTGGCGATGTAGAGGTCGACGCCGCCGTCCTCGGCGGGGACGGCCAGACCGGACTCCGGGCCGAGGAAGGCCTGGTCCTGCATGCCGAAGGTGTACTCGCCCTTGACGATGAAGTCGGCCCTCTTGGCGGCCTCGTCGGCGTTGCCGCGGATGACCGGCTGGCGATGCAGGATGTTCGGGTGCGGTACGTGGCCGATGTGGTGGTCGGTGCGGCCCTCGTGGATCAGCGGCGCGTCCGGGGCGGTGGCGCTCAACTCGTCGGTGACGACCGGCAGTTCGCGGTACTCGACCTTGATCTTGGCGGCGGCGCGGCGCGCGGTCTCGGGGTGGTCGGCGGCCACGATCGCGACCGGTTCGCCGTGGTGGCGGACCCGGCCGTGGGCAAGTACGGGAGTGTCCTGGATCTCCAGGCCGTAGTTCTTCACGTTGGTCGGCAGGTCGTCGTAGGTCATGACGGCGTAGACGCCGGCCTGCGCGAGGGCCTCGGAGGTGTCGATCGACACGATCTCCGCGTGGGCCACCGGGGAGCGCAGGATCTGGCCCCACAGCATGTCCTCGTGCCACATGTCGGAGGAGTACGCGAACTCGCCGGTGACCTTGAGCGTGCCGTCCGGGCGGAGCGTGGACTCGCCGATGCCGCCCTTGGTCTTGGAACCCTGGGTGACCTTGGTGGGAGTGCCGATGGGGGCGCTGTTGCCTGCCACGTCAGACCACCTCTCCCTGCCGGGCGGCCGCCAGGCGTACCGCGTCCATGATCTTCTCGTAGCCGGTGCAGCGGCAGAGGTTGCCCGACAGCGCCTCGCGGATGTCCGCGTCGGTCGGGGTCGGGTTGTGCTCCAGCATCTCGTCGGCGGCGACCAGCAGACCCGGGGTGCAGAAGCCGCACTGGACGGCCCCGGCGTCGATGAACGCCTGCTGGATGGGGGCGAGTTCGGTGCCCTCGCCGGTCTGGGAGTCCTGGGGCCTGGCCTGCCACTGTTTGGCGGCGTCCAGCGGCGTCCCGGACGCACCGTCGGCCGAACCGGCCGAACCAGCCGCACCGGACGAACCGCAGGCTCCGGTCGCACAACCCCCGTGCTCCTGCTCGGCACGCTGCTTGGCGTAGTCCGCCAGCCCCTCCACCGTGACGACCTCGCGCCCCTCGACCTGACCGGCCGCGACCAGGCAGGAACACACCGGCACACCGTCGAGCCGTACGGTGCACGACCCGCACTCGCCCTGCTCGCAGGCGTTCTTCGAACCGGGCAGGCCCATGCGCTCCCTCAGCACGTACAGCAGGGACTCGCCCTCCCACACGTCGTCGGCTTCCTGCGGACGCCCGTTGACCGTGAAATTGACTCGCATCACGCGACTCCCTCCGTGGCGCGGGCGCTGCCGCGGTACGACTCCCAGGTCCAGGTCAGCGTGCGGCGGGCCATGATGCCGACCGCGTGGCGGCGGTAGCTCGCCGTGCCCCGGACGTCGTCGATCGGGTTGCAGGCGGCGGAGCAGAGGTCCGCGAACTGCTTGGCGACCGAGGGGGTGATGATCCTGCCGTTGTCCCAGAAGCCGCCCTCGTCGAGCGCCGCGTTCAGGAACTCCTCGGCGGTCCTGGCGCGGACGGGCGTGGGCGCGGCCGAACCGATGCCCGTGCGGACCGTGCGGGTCTCGGGGTGCAGGGCCAGGCCGAAGGCGCAGACCGCGATCACCATGGCGTTGCGGGTGCCGACCTTCGAGAACTGCTGCGGGCCGTCGGCCTTCTTGATGTGGACGGCCCTGATGAGTTCGTCGGCGGCCAGCGCGTTGCGCTTCACTCCGGTGTAGAACTCGTCGATCGGGATGAGCCGCGAGCCCCGTACGGACTCGGCCTCGACCTCGGCACCCGCGGCGAGCAGCGCCGGGTGGGCGTCTCCGGCCGGGGAGGCGGTGCCGAGGTTGCCGCCGACGCCGCCGCGGTTGCGGATCTGCGGGGAGGCCACGGTGTGGGAGGCCAGCGCCAGGCCGGGCAGTTCGCCGCGCAGGTTCTCCATGATCGCGGTGTACGGGACCGAGGCGCCCAGGCGGACGGACTCCTCGCCGACCTCCCACTCGCTCAGCTCGCCGATGCGGTTGAGGTCGAGGAGGTACTCGGGCCGACGGTGGTCGAAGTTGATCTCGACCATCACGTCGGTGCCACCCGCAATCGGCACAGCGGTGGGGTGCTCTGCCTTGGCGGCGAGCGCCTCCTCCCAACTGGCTGGGCGAAGGAAGTCCATGACCGGCTCTCTTCATTCGTTTCGTGGGTCGGTCTGTTCAAGCCAGATCGTGTGCGGCGAGCCCGGCTCGTTCATGAGTTGTTCACGTGGATCAGGCCCAGTACACAGCGCCGCCCCACACCGGGGTCAGTCACCGAAACCATGAAGGAGTTGGCTGGCCAGGGCGGCCATCTTGTAGATTCGTATGAACGGAGGTCATCAGTAACCTCCCTGCTTTCCTCTGGAAACACCACACACAGGCCTCCGGGGTCCGGAGAGCCCGCACAGCGGGTTCTCGCCTCCTGATCCATCCTGACGCACCCAGACCCATCGTAGATTTCGAGACAAGAACGGCGGCGACGAGAATGCGGCTGCGCGCACTGCTGGACACCGACGCGCTGGGCCTGCGGCTGCTCGGCGGCGAGGACGAGCTGGACCGCACCGTACGCGGGGTGATGACCACGGACCTGCGGGACCCCAGCCGCTATCTCTCGGGCGGCGAGCTGGTCCTCACCGGGCTGGCCTGGCGCCGCGACGCCGCGGACTCCGAACCCTTCGTACGGATCCTCACGGGCGCCGGAGTCACCGCGCTGGCCGCCGGCGAGGCCGAGCTCGGCGCGGTCCCGGAGGACCTGATGGTGGCCTGCGCCCGGCACCGGCTGCCGCTGTTCGCGGTCAACGAGTCGG
This sequence comes from Streptomyces sp. NPDC050704, assembly GCF_040654355.1. Lineage (NCBI taxonomy): Bacteria > Bacillati > Actinomycetota > Actinomycetes > Kitasatosporales > Streptomycetaceae > Streptomyces > Streptomyces sp. NPDC050704. Next base: position 97,261 of record NZ_JBFAHW010000006.1, read on the forward strand.
TGGCCTTCGCGACGATCACCGAGCATGTCGTACGGCAGGTCTCGGGCGAGCGGGCCGGGGACCTGGCGGCCGTGGTGGACCGGCACCGCCGCATGATGACCTCGGGGCCCGCGGGCGGCGGCCCGGACGTGGTCCTGGACCTGCTCGGCTCCGACCTTGACCTGCGGGCCTGGGTGCTCTCCCCCGCCGGTCGCCTCATCGCGGGCCCGCACCCCTCGGATCGCTCGCACCCCTTGGATCGCTCAGATCGCTCGGATCTCCCAGGGCTCGCCGAGCCGAGCCTGCCCGCCGACGTGTGCGCGGCACTGGCCGCCGAGCACCTCGCGGCGGTCCGCACCGGGCGCCGGGGGCCGTACCGGGTGGCGGTGGGCGGCACGACGTACTCGCTCTTCCCGATCCGCAGCAGCGGCGGCCGGGGTACGGCGGGGGCCCGCGACGTACGCGAGACCGTGCTGTCGGACTGGCTGCTCGCGGTCGAGGCGGACGCGGGCGACTGGCCGGCGGAGCGGCTGGACCTGCTGGAGGGCGTGACGCAGCTGATCTCGGTGGAGCGGGACCGGCGGGACGCGGCGCGCACCGTGCGGCGGCGGCTCGCGCAGGAGGTCCTGGAGCTGGTGCAGACCGGTGCCGCGCCCGCCGAGATCGCGGCCCGGCTGCGGGTCGCGGCGCCGGTGCTGCTGCCGGGGCTCGGTGCGGCCCCGCACTGGCAGGTCGTGGTCGCCCGGGTCGAGTGGGCGGGCGGGGAGATCGAGGGCGGGCCGGTGGCCCAGGCGCTCCTTGAGGAGATCCTGGTCGACCCGCTGTCGTCGGGCCCCGAGCCGTCCGACCGGATCGCGGTCGCCCACACGGGGGACGAGGCCATCGCGCTCGTACCGCTGCCGGCGGTCTCCGCGGAGCACGACGGCTCGGAGGCCGGGCTGCTCGCCGACACGCTCCTGGCGTCCGTACGCGCCCCGCTGACCGCGGGCCTGCACGACGACGGGCGGCTCACGCTCGGCGTCAGCGCCGCCGTGCACTCCGCGGAGGGGCTGCGCGGCGCCCTGGAGGAGGCCCGGCACGGGCGCCGGGTCGCCGCGGCGCGGCCCGGGCGGGTCTGCGCGGCGGGCCACGAGGAGCTGGCCTCGCACGTCCTGCTGCTGCCCTTCGTACCGGACGACGTGCGCCGCGCCTTCACGGCCCGGCTCCTCGATCCGCTGCGCGACTACGACAGACGTCACCGCGCCGAACTGATCCCCACCCTCGAAGCGTTCCTCGACTGCGACGGCTCCTGGACCCGCTGCGCCGCCCGGCTGCACCTGCACGTCAACACGCTGCGCTACCGGGTGGGACGCATCGAGCAGTTGACGAGTCGCGATCTTTCGCGCCTCGAGGACAAGCTCGACTTCTTCCTCGCTTTGCGGATGAGCTGAGGTCACGAGGCCGTGGGTCGGGTGGCACCAGGTGCCTTCCGCGCCCCATGACTTTGTGAAATCCTTCACCCACCCCCTTGGCCGGGCACGCCGATCCATGCTGAGATGCGGCCACCACTCAACAGCTCAATGGCGTGCTCGGGGAGGGCAACGTGGCGCATTCCGCCATGTCTGGTTACGGAACGGCTGCAGGGGACGATCCACTCCAGACCGCGGTGTGGCGGTTGCGCTCGCGCGCCTGCTGGGCCGACGCGGCCGCGCTCCTGGAACCGCGCACGGCGGGAGCGTCTCTGCAACGGGCCTCACTGCTCGTCGAGCGGTGCCTCTACACCGAGCACGGCTGGGCGGAGGCGGAGGACGCGCTGCGCACGGCGGAGGCGCTGGCGCAGAGCAACGACGAGCGGGGCGCCGCGGCCTGTGAGCGCGGGCAACTGGCGTACGCGAGCACGCTGCTCGGCGTGCGCGACCGGGCCGACGAGGCGCGGGCCGCCCTCGGCCGGTCGGCGGCGCTGATCGAGCCGGGCGCTCCCGGGCGGGCCCTGCTCGACTTCCGGCGCGGGCTGCTGGCCGAGAACCTGGCCCGCGCACCGCAGGCGGCCCGCGCCGCCTACCGCCGCGCCCACGCCGGTGCCACCGCCCAGGGCGACGAGCTCCTGCTCTCCTTCACCTGGCGCCACCTCGCCGGACTCGCCCTGCGGGAGGGCGAGTTGGCGGAGGCCCGGCACGGCTTCGGTGAATCCCTGCGCATCCGCGAGGAGTTGGGCTACCTCGTCGGTACGGCCCCGGCCCTCGCCTCGCTCGCCGACGCGGAGACCGAGCCGGAGGCGTCCCGGCTACGGGCGGAGGCGGGGCGGTTGTTCCGGCTCCTCGGCGGTGTACCCACGTGGCTGGCGGGGCAGTTGGCACCACCGGCGGCCACGGCCTCCGGCTAACCGTTCTCGGCGTCCGCCCACAGGGTCTGGACGTCCGCCCACACGTTCTGGGCGAACGTCCCGATCTCGGCGCGGAGTTCGGGGTTCTGGACGAGGAACACGACGACGCCCACCAGGAGCAGCAGTTTCAGCAGCCCGGCGAGTCCGGAGCCCGACCGGCCCGACCTCCGACGGCGGCGATACGCGTCGTACGACGCGTCATTCATCTGGCGCGCACGCTGCAAAGCCTGCGGTCCGTCGTTCTGGCCGGGATTGGGATACATCGTCGGTCACCCCCGAGAGGTTCGGCCAACCGCGTGGTCAGCCGTACGAAGGGGGACACCCGCACCACCGCAGGCCGGGTTCCCGGTTGGCGCGAACCGTGGCCGCGGCCCGACGGAACCGTGACGGACCAGAGATGAACGGTACGTACCGGCGACGTACGTACCGGCGACGCGCCCGCCGGTCAGAACCCGCCCGCGAAGTGCTCCCGTACGAGGCACTGCACGGTCGGCAGGTCCTGGGCGATCAACGCGTCGAGGAGAGCCTTGTGTTCGGCGGCGTCGGCCAGCAGTTCGGCGCGGGTGCGGCAGGCGTGGGTGCCGGCGAGGGGCCACTGGGCGCGGCGGTGCAGGTCGTCCGTGAGCTGTACGAGCTGCCGGTTGCCGGAGAGGGCGAGGAGCCCGGCATGGAAGGCGCGGTCGGACTCGGCGTAGCGCGCCGGGTCACCGGTGGACGCGGCGGCCGTCGTCGCCTCGGCGAGCGGGCGCACCTCCGCCCAGCAGGAGGCGGACACCGTACGGGCCAGCCGCAGCAGCACGGGCACCTCGATGAGCGCCCGTATCTCGGCGAGCTCCGCCAGCTCGCGGGTGCCGCGCCGCACGACACGGAAGCCCCGGTTCGGTACGACCTCCACGGCGCCCTCGACGGCGAGTTGCTGCATGGCCTCGCGCACGGGGGTCGCGGAGACGCCGAAGCGTTCGCCGAGCGCGGGCGCGGAGTAGACCTCACCGGGGGCGAGTTCGCCGCCCACCAGGGCGGCCCGGAGGGCGTCGAGGATCTGGCCCCGGACGGACGACCGCTGGATCACCGGACGGGGCGGAAGGGGCGGACGGGGGGACACGGAGGGCGTACGGGCCGCGGGGACGCCGCGTTCACCGGATACGCCGGGGCTCCCGGGAGCGCCGAGGCCTCCCGGGGCCGAGGTTCGGCGTCCGGCCGGGGCGCCGGGCGCGCCCGGCGGGGCCCCGCGCGTGCCGGTTCCCGGGACGTTCGTCGAGAATCCGCGCGCCTCGACGCCCGGGAGGCCGGCCGAAACCCCGCGCAGGTCGGCGCCGGCCGCACCCGGGAGCCCGTCCCCAGTCGCGGCCCCGGCGCCCCGCGCGACCTCGCGAGCCGCTCGCGGCTGCGGGATCGGCGTCTCGCTGTGGGTGTGCTCGCCGCGGGCCGCGGGCTCGGCGGGGGCGGCCGGAGCGGCGGGACCCGTACCGTTGCGGGGGTCGCCTGCGCGGCTCGCCCCTCGGTCCCGGTCCACATCCGCCGCCCGCGCCTGCGGAGGCACTCGAACGCCGGAATCGGGACGGGAGCCGGAATCGGGACCGGAAGGATCTCCTGCGGAGCCGTACGCCTCGCGCGGACCGGCCTTCTCCACGGGAGCCTCCTCCGGGGTCGGTGGTGATGGTGAGTATTTCGGGCGGGGTCCGGAGCGACCCCGACAGAACAGGGTAAACCTCGATCCTATCGGGTAAGGTAAGCCTTACTTGCAGATGATCGTGAAACGGGGTCCTTGCATGTCCGCTCCCGCCCCGGCCGAGACCTCCACCGGCGCCGGCGCACACCCGGCAGGCCCGGCCCCCTCGGCCCTCACGGAGGCGTACACCCGCCTGACCGAGGTGCTCCCGGGCCTGGCCGTCATGGAACTCGGCCCCGGGGAAGCGGCCCCGACGGGCGGCGGACGAGTCGCCGTCGAGAAGCTCGCGGCGGGCGGCGCCGAACTGGACGCGTTCCTCGCGTGGGACGACGCGCAGGTACTCAGGGACCATGGGCAGCGGGCCCGTCCGGATGTCGTCGCCACCTTCGGCCTGCACCGGTACGCCTGGTCGGCCTGTCTGCTGTTCACGGTGCCGTGGTTCCTGCTGCGCCGCGTGCCTCGTTTTCCCGTGGAGCACGTCACCTTCCAGCGCATGCCCGGCCGGATCGCGGTACGGGTCGGCGAGTTCGCCTGCCTGCCGGACGACCCGGCGGCCCGGTCGCCCGGCGCCCGCGTCGTCCCCGACGAAGAGGCACTGCGCGCCGAGGTGCGGTCCGCCGTGGCCGAGCACCTGGAGCCGGTCCTCGGCGCGTTCGGCCCCCGGATGCGACGCCGCGGCCGCGCCCTGTGGGGCATGGCGACCGACGAGGTCGTCGAGGGACTCTGGTACGTCGCCGGACTCCTCGGCGAGAAGCGGCGCGCGACGGACGAACTGGCGCGGCTGCTTCCCGGAGCGACCCGGCCGTACGTCGGAGCGGCCGCGTTCCGCGAGCTGACCGGTCCGAACGGGGAGTGCCTGGCCGCCCGCGACCGGGCCGGCTGCTGCTTCTTCTACACCCTGGACCCCGAGGACACCTGCGCCAACTGCCCGCGCAACTCCGAAGAGGTCCGCATCGCGAAGCTGACGGCGGAGGCGGCCACGGAGAAGGCCGCGGAGACGGCGGAGGCCGTGGCGGGCTGAGCCCCCGTCATCCCGTAAGATCAACTCGGCTGAGAACCGAGGGTCTTGGTTACAGTCAATTCACAGAACCCTCACTTGCCGCAAGAACTTTCCGTGGAACCACCCGTACGGGTAATCTAACTCGAACTCAAGTCCCGCTCCTCATGCGGCAGTTCGAGCAGAATGCTGTCTTCACGCCTCCCCTTGCACTTCCTTGGCGGCCTCTTGCCCCGAAACCCCCTGAGGACCCACGGGATTGGGCCACTATGGCGGGCGTTACGCCCTATCCCAATGCAAGGGACCCCAGATGAGACTGACCGACATATCGCTGAACTGGCTGCTTCCCGGCGCCGTACTGCTCCTGGGCTTGCTGGCGGCGGTTGCGGTGCTCGCGCGCGGCAAGCGCGCCGGGGAGAAAACCCGCGCCGACGATTCGTGGGAGCGCACGGAAGAGCGCCGAAGGCGCAAGGAAGCCGTCTACGGCACCGCTTCCTACGTACTGTTGTTCTGCTGTGCCGCGGTCGCCGCCGCCCTCTCCTTCCACGGTCTGGTCGGCTTCGGCGAGCAGAACCTGAATCTCTCCGGTGGCTGGCAGTACCTGGTCCCGTTCGGACTGGACGGGGCGGCCATGTTCTGCTCCGTGCTCGCGGTGCGCGAGGCCAGCCACGGTGACGCGGCGCTCGGCTCCCGGATACTCGTGTGGACGTTCGCGGCCGCGGCCGCCTGGTTCAACTGGGTGCACGCCCCCCGGGGCCTCGGCCACGCGGGCGCCCCGCACTTCTTCGCCGGCATGTCCCTGTCGGCCGCCGTCCTGTTCGACCGCGCGCTGAAGCAGACCCGCCGCGCCGCACTGCGCGAGCAGGGCCTGGTGCCCCGTCCGCTGCCGCAGATCCGGATCGTACGGTGGCTGCGTGCCCCGCGTGAGACCTACGGCGCCTGGTCGCTGATGCTGCTCGAGAACGTGCGCAGCCTGGACGAGGCGGTCGAGGAAGTGCGCGAGGACAAGCGCGAGAAGGAGCAGAACCGGCTGCGCCGGCGCGACCAGGAGAAGCTGGACCGTGCCCGCATCAAGGCGATCGCCCGCGGCCACCGGGGAATCCCCGGCCGCGGCGGCCGTCAGGCGGAACTCGAACCGGCCCCAGCGGCCTCTCAGGTCGCCTCGGAGCCTGCCATAGCAACGCCGGAGCTACCCGTACGCGCCCGGCCCTCGCTGCAGCCCGTTCGTCGGAGCACCGAGTCGTCGACGGTCGACCTCACCGCGGAGGACGACACAATGGCCCTTCCCCGGCTCGACTCCCTTGAGCGGAAGCTGAAGGACCTGGAGCAGCAGTTCGGCTGATCGGCTGACCGGGATCCAGGCCCTTCGAGGCCTCACCTGTGGATGGGGGCGCGGCATTTCATGCCGCGCCCCCATCCAGTTCGAACCACACCACCTTGCCCACCCCGTGCGCCCGTACACCCCACGCGTCCGCGAGCGACTGCACCAGGATCAGGCCTCTGCCGTGCGTACCGTCGTCGGCGTTCGGTACGCGCAGTCTGGGCCTGCGTCCCACGAAGTCCCTCACCTCCACCCGCAGTCCGCGCGGGCCGACGGTGGCGGTCAGCAGCGCTTCGCGGTCGGTGTGGATGAGCGCGTTGGTGACGAGTTCACTGGTCAGTAGTTCCGCTATCTCGGATCTGCCGGGCCGCCCCCAGTGGGTGAGCAGCTCCCGCAGCGCCCTGCGGACCTCGGGCACCGCCCGGAGGTCGGCGCATCCGAGCCTGCGCCTCAGGTGCCCGAAGCCGTGCTGATCGGTCGCGCTGTCCGCCGATTCCTCCGCCGTCTCGGTCATCTTCACTGTCTTCGCCGAGAAGGCCCCGGTTACGACGGGACCGCCTCCTCGCGCCTGCCTCTTCATGACCCCCGCCCGAACGCCGATGTCGGATCCCCTCCTGCTCGAACACGTTCACGGGAATGCATGCCCCGCGGGGAACACGACAGTCATGTCGAATCGTCAACCACCTATCGAGACGGCGGTCGTACGCGCACGGGTGCCTCGCGGCCGCCCGGGGAAGTCAAGGGGTGAACCACCGGTCAGGGCCTTCGCGGGAGCCGCCGGGCGCGCGACGAACGACCACAGGTGGCGGGACGACCGAGGGCGCCCTGAAGGCGGTTCGTCCGCCCCGCCGAGTGCGCGGCGCGGTCGCCGTCGGCCCTGCCCGCATGCCATGTGCCCGGCGGGCCGGTGCCCGTGGGACGGGCGCGGCAGTCCGCGTACGAGCCCTTCGCCACCGGCGCGGTCCGGGGAAATACCTGGTCGACGAGTTGGTTCCGGTTGGCGGGGCGGTGTCCCGGGTGAGGCAGGGGCCGGCTCATGGAGGTGATCGTCGACCGCGGCTTCAGTGGCGAGGGCCCCGGTTTCCCGGTCGAGAACCTGCTGTACGGCGCTCAGGGTGTCCCGCTCAAGGGCGTTCGCTCCCGGCAACCGGCAACCGGCATCCGGCCTCGGCGAGCCGGGCGAGGGGAGGTGAGCCGGTGCATCTGCTGCTGGCGGCCGCGGCGAACCCGGCGGTGCGGAACCACTGCGAGCCGATCTGCCCGGGTGGCGTGCTGACCGCGGGCGATCGGCCCATCTGCCCATGCCTGGCTGCCGATCTGACCGTACGCGACGAGGACGTCCGGTGGTGGGGGTGGCTTCTCCGGCGAGGCCGACGACCGGGGCGGCGCGGCGGCGCCCGTTTTCCGTCGGTGCGAAGGTGTTCTCCGGTGCGAGGAGCCGCCCTCTCGACCCCCGTGGCGGGAGGGCGGCTCCGGCTTTTTGTGCGGTCCGCTCAGTAGAGCTTGTTGACCGCGGTGGTGGTCGTCTTCTTGAACGCCTTCACCGGCGCGTCCGCGAAGTCGCCCATCTGCCCCCACTCCACGACGGTGACGGCCCGCCCGTCCCGGCCGACCGAGAGGAGGCTGATGTCGGTGGCGCCCCAGGACGTGGCGGTGTGCAGGCCGTAGACGTGGGCGCCCTCCTCGACCGGCAGCGTGCCGTACTTCCTCAGCTCGGCCTCGATCTCCGGGTCGGACTTCTCGATCCGCGCCGCGCACGACCGGATCTCCTTGTTCAGCCGCGTGGCAAGGGCCTCGGCCTTCGCCTTGCTGCCGACGACGAAGGTGAGCTGGCGGGCGCTGGTTTCGAGTTCGGTCCGGAACTCGCGGTACCGGGAGTCGTAACCCGGCAGCGCCTTCTTCAGGCAGAACCGCAGCTCCTCGGGTACGCCGTCCTTGACCTTGTCCGCCGTCCAGGCGGACGTGGGGTGCGGCGGCAGCTGGCCGGCCGACAGGAAGGCGGGCGAGCCGCTGCTCCTCACCGTGGCGCCGGCCGGACCGGCGAGCGCCGTGCCGAGGGTGAGGCTCGCGGCGGCGAGTGCGGTGAGCGCCAGGGCTCGGTTGCGCTTGGGCATGGGTGTCCCCCGTAACTGAGTGCGTGAATGAGGTGATGTCGCCACGAGGGCTCGTCGTGAGCTGCCGTCGGATGGTCGGTCCGGCGGCGGTCGGTGCGACACCAAGAGCATCAGCCGTCACTCGGGGCCTGCGCAACAGTTACCCGCCGATCCGCCACGGTGGAACCATCCCAGGCCTTCTGACGTGCACATATATAGGGTGCCTGGGATGCCGTCCAGGGACGGGACACGCCCCTGCGGCCAAGGGGCGACGAGAAGTGCGGGGGAACGGTGTCGACTGGGGACGACGTCGAGGAGTTCGCGGCGCTGCTGAGGCGCCTCAAAGCACGTACGGACCGCAGTTACGGCGCCCTGGCGCGCCGCCTGAACATGAACACCTCGACGCTGCACCGCTACTGCGCCGGTGACGCGGTGCCGCTCGACTTCGCACCCCTGGAGCGGTTCGCCGCGATGTGCGGGGCGACGCCTGCCGAGCGGCTCGAACTGCACCGCCTCTGGATCCTGGCCGTGGCGGCACGGCAGCGACCGCGCGCCTCCGATACGCCGGAGAGCCCGGAGCCGGATCCCGCTGAAACGGAACAGTCGGAAGACAACGACTCGTCGGACGGCACGACCGAATCCGGCCTGAGTTCCGGCCTGAGTGCTCCTCAGGAACCCCTGAGTGCTCCCCGGCAACCCCCGACTGTTCCCCGGGAACCCGCCCTGAGCGCATCGAGCGGGCCCGTTCCCGGCCCGCTGCCACCCCCACGGCCGCGAAGCGTCTGGTACCGGCGGCGCGCCACGGTCACCGTGGCCGTGGCGTCCGCGCTGCTCGCCACGCTGGGCAGCCTGTCCGCCCTGTCGCAGGCCGACCGTCCCTCGTCCGACGCCGTCCGGGACTCCGGCCGGACCCCGACCCCCACCTCGACGAAGGCACCGGGCGCACGTGACCGCACGACCCCGAGCCCCTCCCCCGACACCACCCGGCCCTCGCCCTCGGGCAGCCCCACCGCGAAGGCACCGGCGCCCTCTTCCTCCGCCAAGAGCGGCGGCCCCTCGGACGAGGGGAAGGAAAAACGCCCCGGATCCACCGCCGTGCCGCTCACCTGGACCGCCAACTCGCAGGTCTGGAAGAGCGGTTGCGGCCACGACTACGTCGTCGACAGGCCGCCGCAGGAGGTTCCGCCGCCTCCGGCCCCGCAGGACGCCGGGGTCTGGGCGGGGTCGCAGGACGCGGTGCACGGGCGCGAGACGATCGTGCAGATCTCGGTGCAGGGGCGGACGTCCACGGCCGTCGTCCTGGAGGCGCTCCGGGTACGCGTCGTCGGGCGTACCGCACCCGCGAAGGGCAACGCCTTCTCCATGGACCAGGGCTGCGGCGGGGCGCTCACCCCGCGCTCCTTCGCGGTCGATCTGGACGTCGACCGGCCCATCGCACGCTCGCTCCCCGGCAACGACACCGGTACGCCGATCCCCGCGATGCGCATGCCCTACCAGGTGTCCGCGCAGGACTCGGGAGTGCTGCTGGTGACCGCCGAGACCCAGACCTGCGACTGCCGCTGGTACCTCGAACTCGACTGGTCCTCGCAGGGCCGCACCGGCACCATCCGCATCGACGACCACGGCCGGCCGTTCCGCACCAGCGGCATCACAGGCCTGCCGCGCTACACGTACGACACGGCCGAGCGCCGCTGGACGCCCAGGATCGACTGAACGAACCGATGGTACGGCTACGCCTCCCAAACGGCGGCGGCCGTGCGGTCGTCGGCGTATCCCTTCACCCTGACCTGGGTGTCCGCGAGGAACGCGGCGAGGCCGGGCGGGTCGCCGTCCGACCAGCGGGCGGTGAGGTGTTCCGCCAGCCGGGGTTCGCCGCGCAGGGGCTCGGCGAGACCGCCGCTGCACAGCAGGAGGGTGTCGCCCGGGCGGGCGACGGAGGCCCGGAAGCGGAAGGGGTCGCGGGGCGACGGTTCGGGGGCCGGTTCGTACGGGCTCGGGGGTGTGGTGATCCCCAGGTCCATGGTGAGCCGGTCGCCGTCGGGGGTCTCGTGGGGCAGCGATCCGAAGCCGACGACGGGCTCGCCGGTGGTGTCGCCCACCTGCGGCTCGATGTCCTGCCACTCCCCGTCACGCAGCCGGAAGAGGCCGCCGGCGCCGACTCCGAAGAAGACCCGCGTACGGCACTCCGGGTCGGCCGGGAGCAGCAGGCAGCGCAGACTGGCGCTGTACTCCTCCGGTTCGATGCCCTGCTCGGCGGCGCTGGCCCGCAGTTTGCCGAGGCTGCGGTCGGTGAGCCGGTGCAGGCCCGACTTCAGGTCCCCGCGCCGGGCGGCCCGGATGTCCTCGGCCAGCCGTGCGTGGCTGCGGCCCACGGCCCGGCCGATCCACTGGCACGCCTCGGCGGCGGCCCGGTGCGCGCCGGGCGTCGCGCGGGCGCCGGTCGCCATGGCGACCAGGAGCAGCGCGCTGTCGCCCACCCCGAAGCGGGCGGTCAGCAGGGAGTCCCTGCGCGGCTCCCCCCGGTACCGCGCCGAGTCCCCCCGCACGGACGCGGCCCGCAGCGTGCACATCCCGTACGACGCCCCGTCCAGCACGGTGTCGGCCACAAGGTCGTCGAGGTCGTTCGGGTCGGCGGGCGGCAGGGCGGTGGGTTCGGCTTCATAGGTGGGCGGCCCGGAGCCCACGTAGTCGAGGAGGGTGGGGGTTTGGGGGACTTGCAGGGGGGATTCGACGGCTGGGGCATCGTCGACCGGGTTGGCGGGCGTACCGGTCGGGCCGGTGGACAGCTGAGGGCTCTCGAGTGTGGCGGCGCCGGACGGCGGAGCCGCGTCGGAGGGGCTCACGGACGGCGGCCCCGTATCAGCGTGCGCCGACGGCGAAGGACCGTCGGCAGGTACCCGTGAGGCGGGCGCCGCCGCTCCGGGCACCTCCGTGGAGGCACCGCTCGGCCCCGCCATGTCGAACCCCGGTGGCCTGGGGTCGGGCGGGAAAGAGACCGGCCCCGGTGGTTCGGCCGGCGGGGCCTCCCAAGGAGCCCGCTGCCGCCGAAGCCCACTACGCCGCAACACCTCCGCCTCCGACCCACGGCCCGGGAGCTCGCCTGCACCGGCCCCGGAAACACTGGAGCCGGGCCCACGCGGGGCGCCTGCCGCCGGTCCACCGGCCACCCAACCGGTCCCAGGCCCTACAACCCCGCCGGCACCTGACCGGCCGGACCCGTCCGCATCCCGCCCACCGGCCTCCCACTCGGGCAGGGGCTCCCTGGCCCCTGATCCGGCGCTCGAAGGCCCGTCGTCGGCCACATCACTGCTCTTCGCCCCGCCGGAATCCCGGCCACCCGCGGCCTCTCCGGTCGCAGGCCCTCCTCTCCCGTGCGGGTCGGTTTCAGCCTCTCCGGCCAGGGGTGAGCCCGCCGCGGGGCCGCGCGGCGCACCTGCCGTAGGTCCTCTGGAACCCCACCCGGAGACGGATCCCCACCCCCCGGGCCCGCCGTCCGCGTCGGCTCCAGGCCCTCCTGATTCCGTTCCGCTCTCAGGCAAGCGCCGACGCTCGGGCGGTGTGCTCGTTCGCGGAGGCGGGACGCCGGGCCCCGCGGTGGGCGGGAGGCCCTGTTCCGGCGGAGGCGGAGGCGGAGGCGGGGCCGAGGTCGCGTCGCTGAGCGCCGCCACCGTGTCCGCCGCCGAGGCGAAGCGGTCGTCGAGGGAGTCGGCCGCGGCCGCGGGCCCCGTGTCTCCCGTGGAGTCGTCGTACAGCTGCCGCCACCAGTCGTCCTCGTGACCGGTGGGCGTCTCCCCCTGCTGGCTCATGCCCCTAATTGTCCACCGCGAGGGCCGGATGAAAACGGTGCATCCGGAAAAACCGGCCATGGGGTTGGAGGTCGAACGGCGAAGCGAAACCGCCGGGCGGTCCCACCCCCCACGGGAGAACCGCCCGGCGGCGCCGGTGTGACCAGGCCCTACGGCACGTCGTGGGCCCGGGTCACGGTCTGGACGGCCGGGTCTTGGCCGGAGTCGGTCGGTCGGGCCCCGAGTGTGGCCTGTTTCCCTGGGCCCGAGCTGTGTTTCACGGTCGTGGCCCATTCTCCGCCCCGCGCGTCCACCACCTGCCTCCGGGTCCCGGCATCGGAATCGCATCGGATCGCAACGGCATACGAGTAGGCCGATTTCCCGTAGTCCAAAACACCGGACAACCATCTGGCATCAGGACTGACCTGCGGTTTCGCCCGCGCTCCGGCACGCTGGACAGATGGGAGCGTGGGAACTCCTGCTGGTCGGCGTGGTGATACTGCTCGGCCTGGGCGGAGTGCTGGTACCCGGCGTGCCGGGGTCGTGGCTCGTATGGGCCGCGGTCCTGTGGTGGGCGTTCGAGGACCCCCGGGGGCTCTCGTGGGCCGTGCTCGTGGGCGCCACCGCAGTGCTCTTCCTCGCCCAGGTGATCCGCTGGCAACTGCCCCCGCGTCGGCTGCGTACGAGCGGCACCATCCCCCGAACGGCGGTGTACGCGGGAGTCGGGGCGCTGCTCGGCTTCTTCCTCCTGCCGGTGGTCGGCGCGGTTCCCGGCTTCCTCGGCGGCGGCTACCTCGCCGAACGGCTGCGGCTCGGCGGACACCGGGCGGCCGTGGCATCGATCCGCTCGCTGATGCGCAGAGGCGGGACGAGCATTCTGGTGGAGCTGTTCGCGTGCTTGCTGATCATGGGCGCTTGGCTGGGTGCCGTGATCTGGGGCTGACCGTCACCCTCCCACACATCGGATCTCTCCCTTCTTATTGACGAGCTCGCGCACCTTCTCTACGTTGCGTCCCGGGATAGCTCCGATGAATCTTCTCGCGCACGCAGTCGTACGAGCCGCCAGGAGGCGCGATGCCCAGCCCGTCCAGCCGTCCGTCCAGCAGCCCCTCCAGACGTACCGTGCTCGCCACGGGTTCCGCCCTCGGCGGGACGCTCCTCGCCGGCGCCGGCGGCCTCCCCGCACAGGCGGCGAGCGCGGCCGACCGGGAGAACGCCCCCGCCGATCCCTGGCGCACCGTCCTCGACGACGCCGACCTCGTCTGGCAGCGGATACCGAAGACCTGGTACGAGGGCCCGTATCTGGGCAACGGCTTCCTCGGCTCCGGGATCTACGCCGAGCCCGGCACGGACGGCACCGACACGGTCAAGGCCATCCGCTTCAACATCCAGCACTCCGAAGTGCAGGACCACCGCCCGCAGTTCGGCTCGCTCTTCGGGCTCGCGCGGCTGCCGATCGGCTACTTCACGCTGGAGCCGGCGGGCGCGATCACCGGCATCGACTGGCGGCTCGGGCTGCGCGAGGCCGAGCTGACCGGCACGCTCACCACGGACCGGGGCACCCTCACGATCCGTGCCCTGGTGCACACCTCCCGCTCCGTGCTCGCGATCGAGGTGACACCGAGCGAGGGCGAGCGCGATTTCCGGTGGGTGTTCCACCCGGCGGAGGCGATCAGCCCGCGCGCCGCCTTCCGGCCGCTGCCGGAGGGATACGCGGCCAACCCGCCCGCCGAGATCCAGCGACACGACGGCATCTCCGCCGCCGTACAACCGCTGCTGTCCGGCGGTCAGCACGTCACCGCGTGGCGGGAGCGGTCCCGGGGGTCCGCGCGAACGCTGTACGTCCATGTCGCGCACTCGTATCCGAAGAACACGGCGCTGGGGCGGGCGCTCGGGGCCGTCCGCGACGCGGCCCGGCTGCCGTACGACCTCCTCGCCGCCCCGCACCGGGCCTGGTGGCACGCCTTCTACCGCAAGAGCTTCCTGTCCCTGCCCGACGCGCGCATCCAGCGCTTTTACTGGATCCAGCTGTACAAGACGGCGTCGGCGGGCCGGCGCGACGCACCGGTGATGGCCACGAGCGGCCCCTGGCTGGAGTCCACCCCCTGGCCGGCGACCTGGTGGAACCTGAACGTGCAGTTGGAGTACTGGCTGATCCACGGCTCCAACCATCTCGAACTCGACGCGGTGACAAGGGCGTTGAGCGAGTTCCGGGACAACCTCACCGCCGAGATGGCGACCGCGTACCGCGCCGACTCGCTCGGCATCCCGCGCACCACCGACGCGAATCTGGTGAACGGCGGCGCGACGAGCAACGCCCAGGGATACGGCGTCGGCATCCCGGGCCAGGACCCGCCGACTCCCGAGGTCGGCAACCTCACCTGGGCCCTGCACAACGTCTGGCTCAGCTACCGGCACACCATGGACGAGTCGATCCTCCGCGACGTCCTCTTCCCCCTCCTCCGCAAGGCGGTCAACTACTACCTGCACTTCCTGGAGCCGGGCACGGACGGCAGGTTGCATCTCCCGGCGACGTTCTCGCCCGAGTACGGCGGCAACAGCCGTGACTGCAACTACGACCTGATGCTGCTGACCTGGGGTTGCCGGACCCTCCTTGAGAGCGCCGAACTGCTCAGCATCGAGGATGAGTTGGCGCCGCGCTGGCGCGAGGTGCTGGCCAAACGGGTCGCGTATCCGACCGACACGAACGGCTTCATGATCGGCGCGGACATCCCCTTCGCGAAGTCGCACCGCCACTACTCACACCTGCTGGCGGTGTACCCCCTGTACGAGCTGACGGGCCGGACAGCAGACGAAAAGGCCCTGATAGAGCGGTCGTTGGCCCACTGGGTCGGCTTCGAGGGTGCCCTCCAGGGCTATACGTTCACGGGCGCGGCCTCGATGTCGGCGCTGCTCGGCAAGGGCGAGGACGCGCTCACGTACCTGGGCCAGCTGATGACCCGCTTCATCCAGCCCAACACGATGTACAAGGAGTCGGGCCCGGTCATCGAGACGCCGCTGTCCGCCGCCCAGTCGCTGCACGACATGGTCTGCCAGTCCTGGGGCGGCATCGTGCGGGTCTTCCCCGCGCTGCCCGCCGCCTGGTCGGAGCTGACGGTGCACGACTTCCGTACGCAGGGCGCGTTCCTGCTCAGCGCGGTACGGAAGGACGGGGCGACCCGCTGGGTGCGACTGGTCAGCGAGGCGGGCGCCCCCTGTGTCGTACGGCATGGCATCGCGGGGGCGATCGACGTACGGGACGGCCGCGGTCGGCCGCTGCGGTACACGGACGCGGGCGACGGGTCGATCCAAGTCGCCCTGAAGAAGGGCGAGTCGGTGCTGATCACCGCCAAGGGCGACCGGCCGGACCTGCGCATCACGCCCGTGGAACCGAACGAGGCGGCTCCTCGCTGGGGGCTGCCCGCGCGGTGAGTCAGCCGGCGGCACCCGCGGTACCGGCCGCACCGGTGAGATCGGCGAGGTCGATGCTGTCGGCCATGGCCCGCATGCCCGCGTCGTTGAAGTGGAGGTGGTCGCCGGGGTCGTAGGCGCTCTGCATGCGGTGCGGCCGGGACGGGTCGCGGACCACGGCGTCGAAGTCCGCGACCGCGTCGAACAGGCCGCCCGTGCGGATGAGTTGGTTGACCGCACGGCGTACGCGCTCGCGTGCCTCCGTGTAGGCGCCGTGGCCGCCGAACGGCGTGAGCGTGACGCCGACGACACGGATGCCGCGAGCGTGGGCGCGCCTCACGATCTCGCGGTACGCGGCCATGAGAGCGGCCGGATCGGTCTGGTTCGGCGCGCTCTTGATGTCGTTGATGCCCTCCATCACGATCAGCGTGCGCACACCGGTGCGGGAGAGCACGTCGGCGTCGAGCCGGGCCAGGGCGCTGGGGCCGCGGCCTTCGCGCAGCAGCCGGTTCCCGGCGACCCCCGCGTTCAGGACGCCCCGGCGGCCGTTCGGCGGCAGGGCGCGCAGGCGTTCGGCGAGCCGGTCGGGCCAGCGGCGGTTGGCGCTGTGCGTCGAACCGGAGCCGTCGGTGAGCGAGTCGCCGAACGCGACGACACTGCCGGCGGCGTACGAGCCGCGTACGTCGACACCGGTCACGTAGTACCAGGAGCCGGTCGTGGCGGTGTACGCGACGCCGTTCTCATCGGCGGTTCGATTGCCCTCCCGGGCAAGGAAGTTGGTCTGCAGCGCCGAGCGGTGGTAGGTCGCCGGGCCCGAGTCGACGGGGGTGTGGAGGGTGACGAGGAGGTTGGCGGCGGCGGGCACGCTCAGCGTGACGGGATCGGTGACGACGTCCTTGCCCGCCGGCACGGTGACCTTCTTCCTGCCGCCGAAGGTGAGCGTGCGCATCGTGCCGGGCAGGGCGTTCGGGCTCTTGGGGGCATTCGCCTGCTGCCGGGCCAGGGTGGCTCCGCCGAGGGTGAGCGGTCGGGTGCCGAGCCGGTTGGAGATGCGTACGCGGACCTCCGTACCACCGACGCTCGTGTGGACGACGTTGCGGATCGAGGTGCCGGGGAGGGCGGCGGCGGTGCCGGCGGCGGCGGCTTCCCAGGTGCCGGTCCAGAGAGCGGGGGCGGCGGAGGAGGGCGTGCGCGGGGACGCGTGGGCGACCGCCGTTCCCGTCAAGGTGAGCGCCAACGCTCCGGCCAGGGCACCCATCGTCCGTCTGATCTCTCCCTGTCCGAGCCGGCTCCGTCTGACCTCGACCATGCGTTCCTGCCTTCCGCCGGCGGAGCCTGACCCTGTGCAGGTCTCCGGACCTAGGGCCAGGATCCGATGCGGACGGCACGAATATCGTGTTTGGCTGCTGACATGACCGCATTCAGTGAAGCCGAACGGGTGTACCTAAAGTCCCAGCGGCTGGGGCGCCTGGCCACCGTCGACCAGCACGGGCAGCCGCAGGCGAACCCCGTCGGCTTCTATCCGCAGGACGACGGGACAATCCTCATCGGCGGATACGCCCTGGGGAGCACCAAGAAGTGGCGCAACCTCCAGAAGAACCCCAAGGTCGCCCTCGTCATCGACGACATCGTCAGCTTCCGTCCCTGGAAGGTGCGCGGCGTGGACATCCGCGGTGAGGCCGAACTCCTCACCGGACCGCACGAGTTGGGCCCGCACTTCAGCGAGGAGCTGATCCGCGTCCATCCGCGGCGGATCCACAGCTGGGGCCTGGAGGAGTAGCCCGCACCCCCGCCCCGAAACCTCACCCTTCTGCGTGATGGACCCGGCCCCTGTGCAGGTCAATGCTGTCGGCATGGCAGAGACGGTGGAGATTCGCGTCCACGGCGTCAGCGGCACAGTCCCGCAGAGCCTTCTGGAGATCGAGAGCATCCGGCAGGTCGACGGTGACGACACGGCACGGTTCTTCCGCCACTCGCCCATGCCGTCGGCGTCGGGGACGCGCTGCGAGGCGTTCCACTGGGGGACGATGACCTCCGGTTCGGTATCCAAGGCGCTGTGGCTTCTGATGGCTCCGTTCGGGGTGATCAACCTGGCACGGTACACACTGCCGATGGAGTCGAGGCCGAAGACCCCGGACGCCCCCGACGCCCCGGACACTCCAGATGCCCTGGCGATTCGGGCCCGGCAGGTCGCCGATGTCGTGCTGCGGCTGCTCGGGCTGGTGATGACGGTGCTCCTGGTGACCGCCGTGGCCTTCGTCTCGATCGACCTGATCGCCTGGCAGTGCGGCGGCGCGAGGGAGTGCGCGAGGCGGGTACCCCTCATCGGCCGTCACGAGGTCGGCTGGTCGTGGCGGCTGGCTCTCGGCGCGGCGGTTCCGGCGGCCGCGGTGTGGCTGCTCGGCTCCATCAGCACCAAGGTGTACCTCCACCCGGCCCCCCTCGCCGAACCGCCCGAGCCTGGACCCAGCCCCGGCCCCGGCCCCGGCCCCGAGGCAGCCAAGGTCGAGACCAAAGAGTCCATGGCCAAGGTCGACCCCGTAGGAGCCTTGGACCAGCGGGAGTTCTGGTCCCCGTCACCCCGTACCGCCCTGCTGCGCCTACTGCACCTGACCACCGCGCTCGCGGTGGTCACGATGCTCGTCTCCCACCTGTCCACCCACCAGGTGGACGGCCTCGCTCCGGCCTACGGCTGGTCCCACACCGCACTGCGGACGCTGTTCTGGGTGGCCCTCGCGATCGCCGGCTGGTGCCTCGTGGCCACGGCGGCGGGCCACGCGCTCCTGGCGAAGGACGCGGATGCCGCCGTCGACCCGAGCGCCGTCCCCGCCGCCTACCGATGGTTGAACAGGGTCGCCTGGGCGGTCTTCGCCGGTGTCGTGGTGATCGCGGCCTGCTGGGGCAGCCGTGCCGAACCGACGCCGCAGACGCGCCTCGTGTCGATGGCGGAGAAGCGTCCAGAGCGTCTGACGGGCTTCGACTGGGCGTTCCAGGCCCACTACGCGGCCGCCGCCCTGCTCCTGGTCGTCCTCGCCGCGGCCAACTTCGCCCTGTCCCGCCGGAGCCCCGCCCGGACCGCGCCCGTCGTCCCGCTCCCGTACCGGCGCATGTGGTCCGGCATGGCGTGCACGGTCCTCACGGGCTTCGCGGTGCTCCTGGCCACCGGCTTCACCTCCGGGTTCGCCCTCCAGACAGCCCGGCTCCTCGGACACGCGGACAGGGCCACGCCGGCCGAACGGCAACCGCTGGAACTGCCGGACCTGTTCCATGTGACGGCCCTGCTGTGGGGCCTGCTGGTCGTCCCGCTGGCCCTCGCGGCCGCCGTCCTCCTGGCCTGCCACTACCTGTGGCCGGGGCTGCCCAAGGGCATGGACCTCGTCGAGAGGATCAGGGCCGACTACCCCGCCCGGCCACCGGTACCCTCACGCACGGTCAAGGGCATCGGCGCGGCCTGGCGAGGCGCCCGGCTCAAGTACCGGCTGCCCTTCTGGCTGGCGTCCCTGGGGATCGTCGGCGCGGTCGCCTCGGCGATACAGGGCGCTCTCGCCGTCGTCGCGGTCGTCCCCGGCCGGGACCCGGGCCCTGACTGGATCCGTCGGCACGTGTACGGCACGAGCACCGGAACGGGTACAGGGGCAGGCACGGGCGCGGGCGCCGACACCAGCGGACGAGAGGACTTCTTCTCGTTCTGCAGCGAGGTGCTCGGGACCTGGGTGCTCACGGGCATCGCCGTCGGCCTGGCGTTTCTCGGCCTACGCGCCTTCCGCAGCCCCAGCTGGCGCCGCAGCGTGGGCATCCTGTGGGACCTGCTCGCCTTCTGGCCCCGCCTGACCCACCCGATCGTGCCTCCCCCTTACGGGGGCCGCGCGGTCCTCGCGCTCGCCCAGCGCATCGAGGACAAGACCCGCGACGGCGGAAAGGTCGTCCTGTCGGGCCACAGCCAGGGCAGCCTGATCTGCGTGGCCGCGGCCCTCACCGTCACTCCGGGCGCCCGCGAACGGCTCGCCCTGGTCACCCATGGTTCACAGCTGATGTGGGCCTACGCACGGCTGTTCCCGGCGTACGTCGGCCACGCCACCCTCAACGGCCTGTACCGCCAACTCTCCCCCCGCTGGCGGAACCTGCACCGATGGAGCGACTACATCGGCGGCCCGGTCCTGGCGCACCCGGAGCGGGGCCTGCTGGGTCCCGCACCCACCGGTGCGGCGTGGAGGCTGATCGACGGCACATCGGTGAACGGGGACGGAGAGAGGGACGTGGACGTGGACGTGGACGGCGTCTGGCTGCGCAAGATGGGCGACGAGTACCAACTGCGCGACCCGCACAACGTCAACGCCCGTGACGGTCACCCCGCTTCACCGCTCCTGGCCCATAGTTCGTACTACGCCGATCCCGCGTACGACGTCGTGGTCCGGGAGCTGGTGGCCTCCATCGGCTCACCCGACTCCCGGACCGTCAACCGGACGTCCACCCCTCCAGCGTGAGGAGTCGCTGCTTGCGCTCCAGCCCACCCGCGTAGCCGGTGAGGGAGCCGTCCGCACCGATCACCCGATGGCACGGGCGGACGATCAGCAGAGGATTGGCACCGACCGCACCACCGATGGCCCGTACGGCGGCACGCGATGCCCCGATCCGTGCGGCGACCTCGCCGTACGTGGTGGTCGCGCCGTACGGAACGGAGTCGAGCGCGGCCCAGACCTTCTCCCGGAACTCGGTGCCGACAGCTCTCAACTCCAGCTGGAACTCCTTCAGTTCACCGGCGAAATAGGCGGCGAGTTGCCGCTCGGCATCCCGGAAGAGATCCGGGGCGTGCCGCCAGTCGGGCCGCACGCTGCGACCGCCTTTCTGACCGGGCACGGAGAGGGAGGTCAGAGCCCCGAACTCATCGGCGGTCAGCAGGAGTTGGCCAACGGGGCTGTCGACGTGCGCGTACTGGGTGCGGGCCATGGTCACTGCTCTTCCACTTCCGACTCGGCCGTCGTGGCGGGGTCTTGCCGGGCGGGGTCTTGCGGAACGGGGTCTTGCGGGGCGGGGCCGGCGGCTGCCAGGTGGCGCAGGGCGTACGAACGCCAGGGCCGCCAGGCGTCGGGAACGGACGCGTCCGGTGGGGCCACGTCGGGGTCGCCGAGGGCACGGGTCCGGATGACGGCGACCGTACGGGAATCCATACCGGGGAGGGTGAGCAGGACCTCCTCTGCCTCATCGCGATCGGCGCCGGAGTCGAGACGCAGCCGGCCGTCGGCGAGAGCGGCGGCGAGTTCGGTGAGTGCGGCGACAGTACCGGTGAGTGCGGTGAGAGCGCCGCCTGCCCTCGCGTCGGCCGCCTCTCCCGCCTCGGCGAGAACGGCCGACTCCGGGAAGACATGCGTGAGCCCTCCGCAGGGCGCGTCCAGCGCCTTCCCGTACTCCCGTACGAGCCGCTCGGCCCCATCCCGTCCGACGAGCGCGCGCACGGCGAGTTCCTCCGGGTCGGCGGCCCCCGGCGAACGCAGCCCGGGCCTGGCAGCCACCAGCGGAGCCAGCCGTGAATCGGCGCCCAGCCGCTCGTCGACGGCATACGGGTCGGCGTCGAGGTCGAAGAGCCGCCGCAGCCGCTGTACGGCGGTGGTGAGATCACGAAGATCCGTGAGGTGCAGCCGTGCGTCGAGCCAGCCGCCTGTATGTGTGGAGCTCACTCGCGACGGCTGCCCCGGGGCGCCCAGGGGCCGCTCCTCCACGGCCACGATGCCGGTGCCGTACGGGAGACGGAGGGTGCGCCGGTAGGTCCGGGAGCCCGGCGCACCGGACACGTCCTCGATGCCCGGCAGAGCCTCGGCCGCCAGCAGGTCGAAGACGGCCGTGGCCTGGTACGGGCCGCGGTGGGCGAGGCGCAGCGGGATCCCCGCCGAAGGAGTGGCCGTACGACGCGAGGCGGCGCCCCGGCGGGGCGCGGCGGCGCGCAGTTCGCTCGGGGTCGAGGCGTACACCGTGCGGATGGTGTCGTTGAACTGCCGCACGCTCGCGAAGCCGGCCGCGAACGCGATCTCCGTGATCGGCAGTTCCGTGGTCTGCAGCAGCACCCGCGCGGTGTGGGACCGCTGGGCGCGGGCCAGGGCCACCGGGCCCGCGCCCACCTCGGCGGTGAGCTGCCGCTGCACCTGGCGGGCGCTGTATCCGAGCCGCAGCGCGAGTCCGGCGACGCCCTCGCGGTCCACGATCCCGTCGCCGATCATGCGCATCGCCCGTCCTACGACGTCCGCGCGTACGTTCCACTCGGCGGAACCCGGTGCGGCGTCCGGGCGGCAGCGGCGGCAGGCCCGGAATCCGGAGCCCTGGGCGGCGGCGGCCGTCGGGTAGAACCGTACGTTCTGGCGTTTCGGCGTCACTGCGGGGCAGCTTGGGCGGCAGTAGATACCCGTCGTCTCGACGGCGAAGAAGAACTCACCGTCGAAGCGGGCGTCTCTGCTGCGCACGGCTTCGTATCTGGTGTCTTCGTTAATCACGCCTTCTATTGTGCGGGGGTGCCTGCGGCTGGGCTGGCGGGAATCGGACGTGGCGTTGTCTGCGGGTTGGGTGGGGGCTGGTCGCGCAGTTCCTCGCGCCCCTGGGGTGGTGGGTGGTGGGGTCGGTGCCGCGACGGGATATCCAGTCATGGCACGTTGCCGCGGCGATCGGACACCCCGACACGACCCCTCACGCCGGAAGGCCGAGTGCGGCTGGGTGGGGCCTGCGGTGCAGACCCCACCCGGCCGTTGTCTTTTGTCCTTTAGGGGCGCGGGGAACTGCGCACCCAGCCCCCACCGGGCCCGCACTGTCCACACCGTCCCAAGCCACCCCAATCTTTTAGGGGCGCGGGGAACTGCGCGACCAGCCACAGCGGGCCCGCACCCGACTACGCACGCCCAAGGTCACTGCCACCGACCCCGCTTGACCTCCATCGCAGCCCGCCCCTCAGCCCCCCGCCGCTTCCAGTCCTTCCGAATCTCCGCCCGAGCCCGCGCATCGGTCTTGGCCACAATCCGCTGGTTCTCCCGCAACAGCTTGCGATAACTCGTGAGCCGCCGCTCGGGAAGCACACCGGAGGACACCGCCTCCAGAACGGCACACCCCGGCTCCGCCACATGCGCACAGTCCTGGAACCGACACGACGCGCCAAGCTCCTCGATCTCGGAGAACACCTGCCCGACCCCACTCTCGGCGTCGAAGAGCCCCACGCCCCGAAGCCCGGGCGTATCGATGAGGACACCCCCGCCGGGAAGGACGAGCAGGTTACGGGTCGTGGTGGTGTGCCGCCCCTTCCCGTCCACGTCACGCGCGGCCTGCACGGCCATCACGTCCTCGCCGAGCAGAGCGTTGGCGAGCGTCGACTTGCCGGCCCCGGACTGCCCGAGCAACACCGACGTACCGCCGGAGGCAACCGCGGCGAGGACATCGAGCCCGTCCCCGTCCGTGGAGCTGACCGCCAGCACCGTCACACCGGGCGCCGCGGTCTCCACGTCCCGCACCAGATAGGACAAGGTCACCGCGTCCGGCACGAGGTCCGCCTTGGTCAGTACGACCAAGGGCTGCGCCCCCGATTCCCAGGCAAGCGCGAGAAACCGCTCGATCCGTCCGAGATCGAGCTCCACCGCCAACGACACCGCGACGATGGCGAAGTCGACGTTGGCGGCAAGGATCTGCCCTTCCGACCGCTTGGACGAGGTCGACCGCACGAAGGCGGTACGGCGTGGCAGATACGACTGGACGTACCGGGGATCGCCGCCGGCGTCGACGGCGGCCCAGTCCCCGGTGCAGATGACCCGCAAGGGGTCGTTCGGCGTCACGAACTCGGTGTCGACCCGGACGAGCCCGTCGGCGGTGATCACATCGCACTGTCCGCGATCGACCCGCACGACTCGGCCCGCCACGAGCCCGCGTTCGAGATAGGGGAGGAATTCATCCGCCCACGCGTCGTCCCAGCCGTAGGGCGCGAGCGGGTCAGCGGAGGAAAAGGTGGAGAGGGGTGGAGAGGAAAACAAGGGTGACCCTTCGAAGGGCGGCCCCGGCCGCGCGCACTCGGGCGCGGTGAAGAAGGGTGTCAGCCGGTGACCACGGAGGTGGATTCGATGAACTTCCGGATGCGGGCAGCGCCCATCTCAACGACAGCCATCGGTCACACCTCCCTGTTCACACCGGTACTACACCTGCGACGGGACAGCACCCGCCGCGAGAACGCCTTCACCCTAGCCCGCACCCCTCCGACCGGGCCAACGGTTTTTTGGCCTCGCTCCGACGTCAGGCGCCGGCCCCGCCCCGTCAGCCCGTGTACGTGCAGCTCCGCCCGTTCAACGTGAACTCGGACGGGGCCGTGTTCCCGTTCTTCAGCGAGGCGAGGAACCCGACTGCGAGGGAGTCCCCCGCGTCGACGGACTTGTTGTAGTCGGCCGGGGTGGCGGTCACCCGTGCGCCGTCCTGATCGAAGCTGCCGTCCCACATCTGGGTCACCTGCTGCCCGTCGGGGAACTTCCAGCCGACGCGCCAGGTGTCGAGGGCGTACAGGGACTTGACGATGACAGTGGCCTGGAAGCCGTCCGGCCACTCGTTGACCAGCTCGTACCGGGCATGGCAGACGGCGGGCTCACTGGGGTTGGTGTCGATGTCGTCGTGCTGTTCGGCGGAGGATGTGGAGTCCCCCTGGGGTTCCTTGTCAGCATCCGCCGCCCCCGCGCCCTTCCCCGATCCGGAGTCCGATTCCGATTCCGAGTCCGATGGTTTCGGTGAGGACGTGGACGAGGACACTGCGTCCGACGAGCCGGCCGGTGGAGAGTCGAACGAAGGCACCTCCTCCCCCACCGACTGCCGCCCCGCGGACTCCTCCTCCACGGATCCGTCGCCGGAATCGAAGGGCGCCAGGGAAACGACGAGCGCCAGCAGGGATACGACGACGGCCGTGACGAGCATCCCGGCACGGCCAATCCCGGCCTTGTCCTCCCGGTGTCCGGGTACGGACCCGTCCGGGTCGTCGCCGTCGGTCGCTCTTCGGCTGAGCCCCGACTCGACGGCTCTGCGCCGCCGCTCCAGATAGGCGAGCCCGCTCCAGCCGATCACCCCGCCCGCGAGCGCCGCGGGCAGGCCCGCCCCGCCGAGCCGCATACAGGCGGCGGCCTCGGCGCATTCGACGCACCGCGCGAGATGCCGCGACAGGTCGTCGGGCACGTCGGCACCGGGCGAGCGGGTGACCGCGTCGAGGAGCCGGGCGTAGCTGCGGCACTCCTCGGAGAGCGGAGTGTCCAGGTGGTTGCGGTGGCAGCGGTCGCGGAACACGCCGCGCACCTGCTGGAGTTCGTCGGCGGCACCCTCCGGGTCGAGACCGAGCCGCCGGGCCACGGCGGCGATCGGCAGCGCCTCGACCTCGGCCAGCCAGAGCAGCGCGGCGTCCGGTTCCTGCATGTCCCGCAGCCCGCGCAGCGCGAGCGGCCGGTTCAGGGGCGGCCCCGAAAAGCGGGCCGCCTTCTCGGAGTTGAGCCACAGGCGCAGTTCGGGGTCGAGGCGGTCGCCCAGGCCCCTGGCCTCCCAGGCGGCGGTCGTCTGGCGTACGGCGGTCAGGAGCAGCGGGATTCGGGGCAGCCGGGGCGTGCGGGCTCGGCGTCCGAAGCTGTTGCCGCCGGTCTCGGTCTCCGCGGCGCGGGCTTCGCGTACGCCCAGGGAGAACGCCTCGGAGGCAAGTTGGCGGGCGGTGGCGGAACCGCCGGTGCAGAGGTCGGCGTACGAAAGGACGGCGTCCCAGCACTCCGAGAACAGTGTTGCCTCGGCGGCGTCCTGAGGGGTCGGCAGGTCGGGCATGGGTGGGGACTTCACCTGCATCCACAAACGGGGTCAACTCACCTGGGTAATACGGGAGTTGGAGGGGACGTCTCGCGACGGACCCCGAGTTTTTCACGGTCCCTGCACAACTGACAAGCGGGACCGCCAAATCCGGTTACCCCCGGTCGTGCGTCCTCACCAGCCAACACGGCCCCGGACGCACGTCCCCACCAGGCCCTTGAACCCCATGAGCCCCCGGTTCTCAGCCCACAGAAACCTCGTTCGCCGGAAGACTGTCCATGAACGAACTCACCGAGAAGACCGCGTTCCCCGGCCCGGGAGGACCGTATCCGGGCGGCGAGGAGAGCCCGAACTCCTCCATCGTCGCGCGGTAGGCCTCCAGCAGCCGGATGTGGTACTCCAGCGGCGCGCCCTGCGGATTGGCCTTGCCGAGCGGCGTCGTCACCTCGGGGCACCACGTCGTGAAGCGGGGCGTGATGCCCTGGGACATGAAGAAGCGCAGCCCTTCGGTCGTCGACGCGATGGCCTCGTCGACCGTCGTGAAACCGAAGGGTTCCGCCATCTCCACGCCCGCCACGAAGTTGGGGATGACGTTGCGCGCGCCGAAGATCTCCGCCGAGTCGAGGATCCGCCTGTGCCACTCGTCGCGGCCTACGTATCGCGCCTTGCCGGGGCAGTACAGCTCGAACAGGCGGCGGTCCCACACCTCGTAGTTGGGGTGGTAGATCTGCACGCCGTAGTCCTTGAAGCGCTGTACGTCGTCGCGCGGGAGTGCCTGGGCGACCACCTTGCCGATCCACCGGCCCGGGAAGCGCTCCTCGATCGCCTTGGCGTAGTGCCCGTAGAAGTCGGCCTCGTCGCGCCCGGCGACCTTGGACGTGATCGCGCCACCGGTGAGTGTGTACGCGGTGGACGCCTTCGCGGTGTCGTAGCGGTCGATGATCTCCAGCGCTTCGAGGACCTCCTCGACGTCCTTCACACCGGTGTACGGCCGGCCCGCCGCCTTGTGCTGGCGCCAGTTGTGGTTGATGTCGCAGTACTGGCACTCCTCCTTGGCGCCGAAGTACTGGCAGACCCGGAAGACGGTGAGGTAGATCAGGTAGCCCCACTGGATCGTCGGGGCCACCTCCATCACGGACTTCCCGTTGGAGAGCGTGTGCCGGTAGTACTCCGGCATCGGGGGCACCCCGACGTCGGAGATCCGCTTCCCGTCTAGGTAGAGCCCGAGCATGCCGTGCTCGTCGGAGGCCACCCGGTACGGCGAGGCGGGATTGACGCGCACGGACACGACGGTGCGCCGCAGGTCGTACGGGCCGCCGGTGAGGATGATCTCCTCGGGCGGCCGCCTGAGCGCCGCCTCGCCCAGTTCGGGCAGGGTGCCGTGGTCGAAGGAGAAGATGAAGTACGACTTCGGTTTGACGTCCCCGTCCTCGTTGTCGGAGAGGGCCGAGTCGTCGAAGGCCACACCCCCACGGAGCAGGTCCTCCTTGAAGACGGCCTCCCGCGGTACGTGCGGGAACCTCTCCATCAGATCCTCGACCAGCGCGGTACGGCCGCCCATCCCGTCCTCCTCGCTCCCGGTGCTGCGTGCGACTCCTCACGGTATGCCCCGCCTGCCCGTCCTGGGGTGCCGGGTCCCCTCGGAGTGCGACTGGGCCCGACTGGTGCGATGCCCGTCTAGAGTCGCGCGCGTGACCTCCACCCCACCGGTACGCCTGCACCACGCGGATCACCCCGGTACGGCCCCGGCACTCCTCCTCGTCCACGGCTGGGGCGGCGACGGCGACGACTGGGTGCCCACCCTCCCGCACTGGCGGCATCGTGCGATCGTCCCGGACCTGCGGGGGCACGGCCGCTCCCCGAAGCCGGCGAAGGGGTACGGTCCGCACGACTTCGCCGCCGACCTGGCGGAGCTGCTGGGTCGGCTCGGTCCCGGCCCGGTGGTCGCCGTCGGCCACTCGATGGGCGGACAGGCGGTCACCGCACTCGCGGTGGAACACCCGGATCTCGTACGGGCGTTGGTGGTCGTCGATCCGGCGTACGGCGCCGACGAGGCGGAGGCGGTACGGATTCCCGGGGAGCAGCGCGAGCTCCGACGGGAGGGCTCGGAGTGGGCGGCACGTTTCGTGGAGGGGGCGTTCGTGGGTGGTACGCACGCTCGACTCCGGGACCGGCAGCGGGCGTTGATGGCGGCCATGGACCCGGACGTGCTCACTCAGTGCCGCGACGGTATGTACCTCGACCCGGACGCCTTCGGCCTGCGGCCCGCCACCCGCGCCTACCTCGCCCGCCGGACCCACCCCGTGCTGGGTGTGTATTCGAACGCCCTCGCCGCCGACTTCGAGCGCGGCACGCTCACGCATCCGGCGTCCCGCGTCGAGGTGTTCGAGGGGTGCGGGCACTTCCTGCACGAGGAGCGGCCCCGGGACTTCGCCGGTCTGGTCGAGGGCTGGCTGAGCGACATCTGATGTACGGGTGCTCGGCGGGGGTCAGTCGCCCCAGTCGAGCTGAGACTCCGGCACCCCCACCGACCTGCCGTACTCCACCGCGGCGGCGCGCCCCTCCGCGTCGCCGCGCGCGTAGCGGAAGACCCGGTCGGCGAAGACCACGAACACCTCGTCCGCCGTGTGGAAGTCGACGTACCAACCGCCTTGCCGGGCAAGTCCGTTGGCGAGAGATGCCGCCAGTGGTCCGGCGTCCTCGTCCGGTGCCTCGAAGTCCAGGAGGGTCCACTCCCCCGGCTGGGCGGGGGACGCGGAGGGCATCGAGATCCGTGACACCTTGGTCACCCGCAGGGGCACCGAGTCCAACTCGGCGCCCACCCGCAGGCTTTCGGCGATCAGTACTCCGGTAAGCATTCAGCGAGGCTACAACTGGGTGTGCGGGTCTACCGCGGTGCCTCGTCGGGGAGTTGGTACCAGAACTCGACCTCGGAGAAGTTGCAGCGGCCGTCGTGGGCGTCGTACACGCGGATCCGCCGGTACGAGACACGCTCGGGGAGCTTGACCTCGTACCACTGGGCGGCGGCGATCCCGCCGAGCGGGTGGAGGTCGGTCCACGTGGTGCCGTCGTCGTTCGAGCCGCGGAGGACCGTGCCGTTGGCGCGGGTCGGGTGGGTGGCGCGGGGGAAGACGCGGATGCGGTCGACGGTGATCGGACCGGCGGTGCCCGCGTCGATGTCGATCCAGCTCTCGGTGGCCGTCAGGTCCGTGTACGTGGCCGGGTCGCCGTCGAAGGCCCGCCAGCCCGCCGCCTCCTTGGTGCCGGTACCGGGCCACTGGGTGGTGGACGCCACGACCATGGACTGGGTCACGGCGAACTTCCGCAGCAACGTCTCGACGGAGACGAGGAGTTCGTGTGCGGTGTACACGTCGTCGATGCGCTGGTCCTCGCTCTCGCCGGTCGCCTTCTCGATGCGGTCGAGTTCGGTGGTGAAGGCCGCGTACGACTTCTTCGTCCAGTCGGCGGGGTTCGTCTTCCGTGCCCTGGTGAGGACTTGGGGGAGCGTCTCCGCGACGGCCACGGTCACGGCGGAGTCGCGGGTGCCGCCGCCGACGAGTGCCGCCGACACCTTGTAGGAGCGCGTGCCGTGGCGCAGGCCCTTGTCCTCGTAGGAGTACGAACGCGTGTCCTCCTCCACAACCTCCCACTCCCCGCCACCTGTTGAGCGGGAGAGCGTGAAGGTCAGGGCGTCCTCGGGCTTGTTCCAGCGGACGGTCGCGGTGTCGGCGTCGCGTTCGACGGAGAGCAGCACGGTCTGGGCCCCGAGGCGGTCCGCTGTCACCTCCGCGAACTCCGCGTCGCCCGTTGCCGCTAGGCCGGCGTGGACCGCGTAGGGGAAGGGCGTGAAGAGTGACGCGACGGTCACCCAGGTCTTTCCGTCCGCCGACACCTGGCCGTGCACGCGGTGGGTGCTGAGGTCCCGGACGATCCGCAGGTACGGCGTCGCGGCCAGGGTCTGCCCGTCGAGCCGTCGCGTGATCGGTGAGCGCGCGTCGTCCTGCCAGTCGTGGCGGCTGTCCCGGGTGCGGTTGTGGAAGACGAGCCGGCCGTCGCTGTCCGCCCCGAAGAAGAGGTGGCGGGTGTCGGCGGCGATCCGGTCGCGGAGCATCAGTCCGGTGAGCGGGCCGCGCGCGCCGGACACCCGGGCGGTGAGGGTGAAGCTGCCCGTCAACGGGCGGCTCACGTAGTGGAGTTCGTCCTCGATGGCACGGGACGGCACCTTGTAGTCGTCACCCTCGCCCAGCCCGTCGCCGCGTGCACCGAGTATCCGGACCGTCGAGCCGCGTACCGCCGCGCTGCCCGGCCGGGCCTTGAAGAGGGCGTCGTCCCGCCAGCCCGACTTCCTGAGGCCGGCCGAGACGGGAGCCGGCAACCGGGTCCGAATGGTGTGTGAAGTCCAGCCGGGGCCCTGGCCGTTGACCGCCGTGACCGTGTAGAAGTACGTCTCGCCGGGGCGCGCGGTCGTGTCGGTGAAGTGACGGCCCGTCTCCCTCGCCGAGAGGACCTCGTACGGGCCCTGCCGCCGGGTCGCCCGCCGCACCGCGTAGTGCGACGCGCCCGCGGTCGTCTGCCAGGTCACCGTGACGGCGCCGTCGCCGGGCAGGGTGTGCACGAAGTCGACGTGTGCGGGCGGGAGTTCGGCCTCGGACGCCGTGGGCAGCTTGAGGACCAGGCCGGTCTTCGGCGGCACGCTCACCTTGCCGCCGCGCACCGGGAGTTCCTTCCCGCTCACCAGGTCGAGGACCGAGGAGCTCGTCGATCCGGCGGCCGACTCCACCTCCACCTCGTACGCCCGCTCGTTCCCGTACGCCTTCCGCGTCGTGTTGAAGACGAAGAGGTAGCGGCCGTAGCGGGCCGTCAGCAGGTCCGGGTAGCCCGAATACGCGTGGTCCGCCTCGAAGTTCTCCCGGCGGACCGTTCCGACGCCCGGCTGGAACGTGATGGGTGCCAGTTCGCCGGCGAGGGCCTGCGGGGCCGAGGAGTCCCCGGTCTGCTGGTCCTCCATGAAGTCGACGTCGATGTTGTCC
The DNA here is from genome assembly GCF_040654355.1 of Streptomyces sp. NPDC050704. Lineage (NCBI taxonomy): Bacteria > Bacillati > Actinomycetota > Actinomycetes > Kitasatosporales > Streptomycetaceae > Streptomyces > Streptomyces sp. NPDC050704. Next base: position 127,691 of record NZ_JBFAHW010000006.1, read on the forward strand.
ATGCGGGCCCAGTAATCCTCGTAATGGAAGCGCCCGTTGGTGTTGATCTGCACGATGTGGTCGCGGTTCGCCCGGCGGACGTGCAGGCGTCCGTTGCGGGCGAACCCCCGCTGGCGTTCGTTGAGTTGGCCCCACAGATGGAGGTCGCCGTCTCGCAGCGAGACGAACATGCAGTCCACATCCACCCAGGCGAACCGCTCGTAGTCGCCCGGCTTCACTCCGAGGGCCGTCAGCTCGGTCGGCGTGTAGTACGCGAAGTCCGTGTGCGGGTGGACGATTCCGGTCGGTTGCTGGGATTTCAGGTAGGCGTAGGTCTCGCCGAGGGTGAGGTCGTACTTGTTCTTGCCGGTGACCGATCCGAACGAGCTGAAGTACTGGTGGTCGGCGATCTGCTGCTGCGCGAAGCCGACCGCCTCGCGGGCGTGAGCGCGGGTGGCCGCCCAGTCGTCACCGGTGTACCGGTCGGTGTGCTCGGCCATGTGCCGTGCCAGGGACACGTAGTTGAGGATCCTGCCCTCGGAGATCCGCAACGCGTACCCGGGGAATCCGGGGAAGTTGGTGTTGCGCTCGTCGATCACCATCTCCATGCGCATGGTGCGCTTGAGGTTGTCGTCGAGGTCGGTCATACGGGCGAGGGAGCGGGCGTGCAGATTGCGCAGTGCCAGCTCCAGGATCCGGTCGTTGAGCTCCTCGTCGCCCCGGTGGCCCCAGGTCCGGTGGAACCACTCGGGCAGGTAGTTCGTGGCTTCACCGTAGTTGGCGACATAGCCGTTCTCGCGGGTGTGGCCCGCCTCGGTGATCGTGGTGAAGTGCTCGCCGAGGGGCAGTCGGCGCACCACGTTGCCGTCCTTGTCGAGCTTGGACCTGGCGAGGCCCTTGATGACGTACTTGAGGTAGTCCTCGGTCCAGCGGGCCGTGGCGTCGTGGTAGAAGAGCGAGTGGAAAAGGTCCAGGTCCTGGCCGTCCGGGCCGACGAGCACCTCCTCGCCGAGGAAGGGCAGCCAGCCGAGCGCCTCGCCCGCGATGCGGTGGCTGCGCGCCTTGCCCTCGTAGAAGCCGGAACCGATGACCCGCAGCCCTTCGTGGGCCTCCCAGGCACCCTCGTACGTGTACATCACCTGGTTGTAGATGTACGAGAGCCGTGAGCGGGCGTAGTCGAAGTTGGCCTTCAGCACCCGGCCCCAGGCGGCCCGGCGGGTGAGCGCTGAGCCGTCGAGGTCGACGCCCTTCAAAGACGTCTCCCCTTCCTCAGTGCCCGTCACGAACTCCTCGTCCAGGAACGCCTCGAAGGCCTCCCGGCCGTGGACATCGTTGTCGGCGATCAGGTTCTCGACGACGTAGAGGGCCTCGCCGAGCGCCCCGTAGTACCCGCCCCAGTCGCCCTGGTGGCCGCCGCGTGCGAGGAGCCTGGTGTCGGCGTAGTAGTCCCTGGTGTGGTTGTCGACGCACTTGAAGACACGCAGCAGCGCGGCCTTCCGCTCGGCGGCGGATCGCGCCGGGCACCAGCTCGACTGGGTCAACGCGGTGGCGTAGAAGCGGAGTTCGTCCTGGTAGCGGACGATGCTGAGCCGGGCGGTCGGCGACGCGTCGACCTTCGCCGAGTAGTCGTTGAAGAGCTTCACCTGTCCCGCCACATAGCCGTCGACCAGCGCCTGCTTCTGCTCGTCCGACACGTCCGCGACCGTGTCCGTGGGTGGCGTGAAGTCGGCCTGCGGTTCGTCGCTCACGTCGAGATACGCGCCGGTGTGGGTGTAAGCCCGGTAGTAGCCACGGGAGTTGGCGATGGCCTTGGCAACGAAGGCGTTGTCGTACGTCCGCAGGGTGATCTCGGCCTGCTCCCGCCCCTTCGTGTGTTCCAGCGGCAGCATCACCGTCGCGTAGAAGAAGCGGCCGGGCAGCGGGCGGTTGGTGCCGGTGTTCAGCGCCTCGTAGTCGCCGGAGCGGCGGTAGCCGATCTGCTCGCCGTTGATGTACGCGATCGTCTTGTACGTGGAGGTGTCACCGCCCCAGAACTTCACGGTGAGGTAGTTCTGGTGCAGCGGATCGACCTTCATGGTGAAGCGGAGGTCGCCGGTCTTGATGTCCGGCGTGGCGAGCGGTTTCGCCACCCGGGCCCGGTCGCCCACGTTGCCCTCCACGACCGCCGAGTCCGGGGCTTCCAGGCCGTGCGCCGCCTCGGAGTCCGGGTCGCCGAAGTCGACGAGGTCGAGGCGTCCGGCACCCGCGCCCTCCTCGTCCCCGGCGGCGGACGCCTGCTCGGGGGCCGCCCAGGACCAACCGGTGAGCGCGAGGGTGCCGGTGCCGGCGGCGGCTCCGGCGAGGACGGATCTTCTGGTGACGGACATGCGTGATCCTAACGAGACGGCACGGCACGATAGAAACCGATCTCTACGGAAGCTAGGGGTGACCGTTCGGAGTCGGCAAGACGTCGTACCGAAATTGATGCGCTCGATTCCACAATCCCCCAGGTCTGCGCGAGATTTCGAACCGACAACCGCTGACACGGCAGCCAGCCGTCCTACGAGAGACCGGTTGCTGGAAAAGGGGCAGCGATGCGCCCCTTTTAGGGGCGCGGGGAACTGCGCGACCAGCCCCAACCGGCCCGCAGCCTACGAACCGGCCTAAGCCGAGCGCCGCGTGGAGTCCCGCAACACCACATGCGTGCCAAGCACCAGATGCTGGCTGTCAGGAAGCTCCTCGCGGTGCAGCGCCAGCCGCACGGCCGCCCGGCCCAGCTCCTCCTGCGGAATGTTGACGGTGGTGAGCGACGGATAGACGTCCTTGGCGACCGGGATGTCGTCGTATCCCGCGACGGCCACGTCGTCGGGGATCCGCCGCCCGGCCTCGCGCAGGGCCTGGATCACGCCCGCCGCGACCATGTCCGTGCCCGCGAACACGGCGGTGAACTTCCGCCCCGAGGCGAGGAGTTCACGGGCGCCCTGATAGCCGTACGAGCGGGTGAAGGGACCGTCCAGGATCAGTTCGGGATCCGGGGTAAGACCCAGCAGTTCATGAGCCCGGGTGAAGCCGCTGATGCGCTGGCTGCTGGTGGACAGGGCGGGCGTCCGGCCCACGTAGGCGATGCTCCGGTGTCCCGCCGACAGCAGGTGCGTGGTCATCGCGAAGGCGCCGCCCTCGTTGTCGTAGTCGACGACCGTGGCCGGCACACCCGGGCCGAGCGGCGGCCGGCCCACCAGCACGAGCCGCGAGCCCACCCGGTCCAGGGCGTGCGCGAAGTGCGTCATACGGTCCTGGTACGCCTTGTCCTCCCAGGCACCGCCGACCACGATCACGGCGTCCGCGCGCTGCTCGCGCATCGTCTCCACCACGGCGAGAACCCGTTGCGGATCACCGTGCGTGGTGCACAGCATGCAGAGCCTGCCCTCGGCCGACGCCTGCTCCTCGACGCCGCGCGCGATGTGCGCGTAGAAGGGCCCGGTGACGTCGTCGACGACGAACGCCACGGTCTTGTTCGTCGAGCCGCCCAGCGCGCGGGCGTGCGCGTTGACCACGTAGTCGAGGTCCCGGATGGCCTTGAGCACCCTGCCGCGGGTGCTCGCGGCGACCGGGTAGGTGCCGCCCAGGACGCGGGAGACGGTCGAGGCGGAGACCCCCGCCCGCGCGGCGACGTCCCTGACCGTGGACGCGTCCCTGCTCGCCTCGGGCTCCGTCTTCTTGGCCACCGCTCGGCTCCCTCCCCGCATTGGTGCACGTCACCCTACGAGACGCCCGGGACGAGCCGGGCGCCGCGCTCCCCGCACGGGACGGGCACCGCGTATTGGAAGGTGACCGGGAAGGTGCGGGCTCATGCCGTGCGCTCCAGCGCCGTCTGGTCGATTCCGTGGGCCAACTCCCGTCCGGACAGCAGTCGTTCGGCCTCTTCCGCGACCGTGAGGCCGAGCCTGGCCACCTCGTTGCCCTGCGAGCCCGCGAGGTGTGGCGTGATGAACGCGTTCGGCAGGTCGAAGAGCGGCGAGTCGGCCGGCAGCGGCTCCGGGTCCGTGACGTCGAGGATCGCGCCGAGCCGGTCGGCGCGCAGCTCGTCGATGAGCGCGTCGTGGTCGAGGAGGGCGCCGCGTGCCGTGTTGATGAGCACGGACCCCGTGGGCATCAGGGCGAGCTCGCGGCGACCGATCAGGTGGTGGGTCTCGGGGGTCTGCGGGGCGTGGACGGTCACGATGTCACTGGTGCGCAGCAGGTCGTCGAGCGGCAGCAGGGGTACGCCGAGTGCGGCGGCCTCCGCCTCGGTCACGTACGGGTCGGCGAGGCTCACCCTCAGGTCGAAGGGGCGCAGCAGTTCGATGAGCCGCCGTCCGATGCGGGAGGCTCCGACGACGCCCACGCGGCGGCCGAAGTTGCCGACGCCCTGGACGATCTCCCCGTACGGGAAGGCGCGCTGGGCGCGGAAGCGGTCGCGGTGGGCGAAGAGGTCCTTGCCGGCGAGCAGGATCATCGCGAGCGTGTACTCGGCCACGGGCAGCGCGTTGGCGCCGGCCGCCGACGACACGACGAGCCCGCGCTCCCAGACGGCGGGTGCGGTGAGTCCCTTGACCGAGCCCGCCGCGTGCAGCACGGCCCGCAGTTTCGGGGCCGCGTCCAGCACGGTCTCGTCGATGCGGGGGCAGCCCCAGCCGGTGATCAGGATCTCGGCCTCGGCGAGCGCGTCCCGTACGCGGGGGTCGGTGAAGTCCTCGACCACCAGAGTGGGATCGATTTCTACCGCGTCACGCAGGCGGGCCAGTACCTCCGGTGGGAAGATCTGGGGCACGTTCTCGGGGGTCATGGCGAACAGTGCCAGGGGGCGGTCGGGCAAGGGAGGAGCCTTCCGGCTTGGTGAGTTCGTGGATAGCAACCGGTCTCTACGGTAGATGTCGGGGTGGAGGGGGTCAATGGACGGGTTCTTCGGGTCGTTTGTTTCTGCGGGTTCGTTGTGGCTGGTCGCGCAGTTCCCCGCGCCCCTGAAGGGGCGCGGCCAAGGTAGCTTCCATCCGTGGCCGGTCCTGCCGGCCATGGAGACTTCAACGGGAGGGTCGACCGATGGCAGAGCCGCTGACCAACTGGGCGGGCAACATCACGTACTCCGCCAAGGAGCTGCACCGGCCGCATTCGCTCGACGCGCTCCGGGCCCTCGTCGCGCGGAGTGAGCGGGTGCGGGTGCTCGGCAGTGGGCACTCGTTCAACGAGATCGCCGATCCGGGCAGCGGGGGCACGCTGCTCTCGCTGACCGCGCTGCCGCCGTCGGTGCAGGTGGACGCGGCGGCCCGTACCGTCCGGGTGGCGGGCGGAGTGCGGTACGCGGAGCTGGCACGGGTGGTGCACAGGCACGGGTTCGCGCTGCCCAACATGGCCTCGCTGCCGCACATCTCGGTGGCGGGCTCGGTGGCCACGGGCACGCACGGTTCGGGCAACGCCAACGGCTCGCTGGCCTCGGCCGTACGGGAGGTCGAGCTGGTCCTCGCCGACGGATCGACCCTCGCCATCGGTCGGGGTGACGAGCGCTTCGACGGGTCCGTGACCGCCCTGGGCGCACTCGGTGTCGTCACCGCGCTCACCCTGGACCTGGAGCCCGACTTCGAGGTCGCCCAGCATGTGTTCACCGGGTTCCCGCTCGCGGAACTGGACTTCGAGGCGGTGTCGGCGTCGGCGTACAGCGTGAGTCTGTTCACCGACTGGCGGCAGTCCGGCTTCGTCCAGGCGTGGGTCAAGCAGCGCGCGGACCAGCCGTGGGACGGCTTCCCGTGGGCCGCGCCCGCCACCGAGGCCATGCACCCGGTGCCGGGCATGCCGGCGGTCAACTGCACCCAGCAGTTCGGTGTGCCGGGGCCCTGGCACGAGCGGCTGCCGCACTTCCGGCCCGAGTTCACGCCGAGCAGCGGCGCCGAACTCCAGTCGGAGTACCTGTTGCCGCGCACGTACGCCCTCGACGCCCTGCGCGCCGTCGACGGGATCCGTGAGTCGATCGCGCCGGTGCTGCAGATCTGCGAGGTCCGCACGGTCGCCGCCGACCGGCAGTGGCTGAGCCCCTCGTACGGGCGCGACACCGTGGCCTTCCACTTCACCTGGGTCGAGGACACGGCGGCCGTGCTGCCCGTGGTGCAGCGGTTGGAGGAGGCGCTCGCGCCCTTCGATCCGCGGCCGCACTGGGGCAAGGTGTTCACCGTGCCGCCGGCCGTGGTGCGCGGGCGCTACCCGCGGATCGGTGAATTCAGGGCCCTGGCCGAGGAGTTGGACCCAGCGGGCACGTTCCGTAACGCGTTCGTCGGCGAGGTGCTCGGCGGGTGAGGGCGCAGACGACGGGCGGGTGACGGCTCCTGGCGGGTGACAGCTCGCGGGATCGGCGGGTGGCGGTCCGCGTGATCGGCAGTTGTCCCGCCGCGAGCGCCGGAGACTTTGTAAAGCCCCTTTCCTAACCCCTTGTCGAAAGTCCTCGCGGGTCATAGCCTTGCGCCGCGCCGGGGCCCCGTGGGTTCCGCCATGGCCTGAGGGACCGAGGGGGCACATTCTGGTGAAGCGCACGTCACGTGACATTCGCACCGCGAACCGCTACGGGGTGCTGCGCCAGATCATCGCCCACTCGCCCACGTCCCGGCAGGAGCTGGCGGCCGCGACCGGGCTGAGTCTCGCCACGGTCGCCACGCTGGTCGGTGAGCTGCTCGACCTCGGGATGCTGACGGAGGTCGGGTTCGAGGACTCCGCGGGTGGCCGCCCGCGGGGGCTCGTGGCCGTCAACGCGTCGGGGGGCGCGTTGATCGGCGTCGATCTGGCGGAGACGTACGTACGCGTCGAGCTGTTCGACCTCGCGCTGAACGTGCTGGCCCGCGCCGCCGTGGAGATGCGCCCCGGGGAGAGCCTGCCGGAGCAGGTGGTCGGCCATGTGGCCGCCGCCGTCGGGTCGGTGGTCGCGCAGGCCGGGATCGAGGGCGCGCGGGTGCTCGGCGTCGGGGTGAGCGTGCCGGGGCAGGTCGACCGGGCCACCGGGATCTCGGAGTACGCGCCCAACTCGGACTGGCACGACGTGCCGCTGCTCGACCTCCTCACCGGCCACATCGCCTACCCCCTGTACCTGGACAACTCCCTGCGTGCCGTCGCGGTGGCCGAGCTGTGGTTCGGGGCCGCGCGCGGGCGCGGGGACGCCGTGGTGGTCAACCTCGGGACCGGGGTGGGCGCCGGGCTCGTGCTGGGCGGCGGGCTGCACCGGGGGGTGAGCAACAGCGCCGGCGAATGGGGCCACACCACGATCGTCCTGGACGGACGGCTGTGCCACTGCGGCAACCACGGCTGCGTGGAGACGTACGTCGGCGCGCCCGGCATCATGCTGAACCTGCGGGAGCTCAGCCCGGACAGCGCGCTGCTGCACCCCGAGGACCAGACGGCCACCATCGACGCGCTGGCCCGCGCGACGCTCGAACACGACCCGGTGGCGCTCAAGGTGGTCCGTGACACCGCCCGTTACCTCGGCGCCGGTATCGCCGACCTGGTCAACCTGTTCAACCCCGAGGTGGTCGTGCTCAGCAGCTGGGTCGCGGCCACCCTCGGCGAGCCGCTGCTCGCCGAGGTGCGCGAGGCCGTCGCCCGGCACGCGCTGCCGCGGCCGCTGGCCGCCACCGAGATCGTGCTCTCCCTCATCCCCACCGATCCGGCCTGCCTGGGCGCCGCGACGTTCGCGCTTGAGGGAGCCCTCTCCTCGGCCGGCCAGAAACCCGGCGGCTCCAGGGCCGACCCGCGGAGACCCGGAGGCGACAGGGCCGCTCTGCGTCGCGTCTCCCCCGCGACGACCCGAACAGCACCGCCTTCCTGACTTCTTCCCCGCCTGAACGAGGCGCTCGCACGTCTCCCATGTCCGGTATCCCGGACGCTCCACAACACTTCGAACAGGCTTCGTCCAACCCCTTGCCGAAGCATTAGCCGAAGGTTAACGTCCCGCACCGCACCGCGATTTCGAGCCGCAGCTACCCAAGCCGTACTCAAGACAAGGACGTCAGCATGTCGGCACTGAGCAACAGCAACTGGAACCGTCGATCCGTACTGCGAGCCACCGCCGGGCTCGCCGCCCTCGGCCCGCTGGCCGCGTGCGGGGGCAACACCGGCCGGGAGGGCGGGGGTTCTTCGGGCAAGGCCCTCACGCAGTACTTCCACGCGTACGGCGAGGCCGGCACGCAGGAGGCCATCAAGAGGTACGCGAAGGCCTACGACGACGCCCGCGTGACCACCCAGTGGATCACCGGCAACAACTTCGAGAGCAAGCTGTTCTCGTCGCTGCTCACCGACAACGCGCCGGACGTCTTCGAGTTCCACCCTCAGCTCCAGCTGATCGAGAGCGGTCAGGTGGCGCCGCTGGACGACATCATCAATCCGGTCAAGGACGACTTCAACCCGGCCGACATCAAGTCGCACACGGTCGACGGCAAGGTCTACGGCGTCCGGATGATCGACGACCCGCAGTTCTTCTTCTACCGCAAGTCGCTGCTGGAGAAGGCGGGCGTGGGCGTCCCCCAGACCCTCGAAGAGCTCGCCGAGGCCGCCGCCAAGCTCACCACCGACAAGGTCAAGGGCCTGTTCATCGGCAACAACATGGTGTCGACGAACTACGCCCTGGTCTGGGCGGCCGGCGCCGACCAGCTGAACGCCAAGAACGAGATCGCCTACCACACCGACGACGTGGCCGAGGCGCTGAGGGTGTACCGCAAGATGTTCACCAGCGGCCACCTGCTCCTTGACGCCCCCGCCGACTACTGGGACCCCTCCGCCCTGGTCCAGGGCCTGGCCGCGATCCAGTGGTGCGGCATGTGGGCCATGCCCGTGATGCAGAAGGCCCTCGGCGACGACCTCGGGATATTCCCCTTCCCGTCGGCCGCCTCCGGCGCCAAGCCCGCGGTGTACAACGGCGGTTGGTCGATGTTCGTCAACGCCAAGGGCAAGAACGTCGACCTGGCCAAGGAGTACGTGAAGTGGCTCTGGATCGACCAGAAGGAGTACCAGGAGGACTGGGCGCTCAGCTACGGCTTCCACATCCCGCCGCGCAAGTCGATCGCCGAGTCCGCCGAGAAGCTGAAGTCGGGTCTGCCCGCTGAGGGCGTCAAGCTCTTCACCGACTACGGGCGCTTCGACAACATCTCCTGGACCCAGGCGATGATCACCGCGCTCGAAGATGTGATCGCCGAGTCGGTCCGCAAGGGCACGAACCCGGAGAAGGCCCTCGACGCCGCGGACAAGAAGGTCAACCGCGAGCTGACGAAGCTCTTCGGATAGGCCGACGGACAGGTATCGAGATGTCGACCACCACGACGCGCGATGCCACGCGCCCCGCCCCGGCCAAGGTCTCCAAGACCAAGCCGCGGCGGGGTCTGCACGGCAGCACGCTCAACTTCTGGCTCTTCACCGGCCCGTTCCTCATCGGCCTGGTGATCTTCGTCTACATCCCCATCGGGTGGAGTGTCTGGCTCAGCTTCTTCGAGGCGCGCTACACGGTCACGCCCGACAAGTTCATCGGCTTCGACAACTACAAGCTGATGCTGACGAACGGCGACTTCACCAAGTCGCTCGTCACCTTCACCGTCTTCGCCGTGATCATCGTGCCGGTCACCTGGGCACTGTCGCTCGGCCTCGCGCTGATGGTGCACCGGCTGCGGTTCATGAAGGCGTTCTTCCGGTCCGTCTTCTTCCTGCCGACCGCGTGCAGCTTCGTCGCCGCCTCGCTGATCTGGAAGATGTCCATCTTCAGCGGTGTCCGCTTCGGTCTGATGAACACCATCCTCAACGTGTTCGGGATCGAGAACGTCGCCTGGCTGGCCGACCCCAACCCGCCCTGGTACTGGCTGGTCATCGTCACCGTCCGACTGTGGCTCCAGGCCGGCTTCTACATGATCCTCTTCCTGGCCGCGCTGCAGAACATCCCGTCGGAGCTCTACGAGGCCGCCGCGATCGACGGCGCCAAGCCGGGCTGGCAGACCTTCCGCTACATCACGCTGCCCCAGCTGCGGGCCACGTCGACGGCGGTGATCCTGCTGCTCCTGGTGGCCGCGTACCAGGCGTTCGACGAGTTCTTCAACCTCCTCTCCAAGACGACCTGGGGCCGCCCGCCCCTCGTCGAGCTCTACTACACCGCCCTGGGCGACGACCAGGACTACGGCGCCGGCAGCGCGGGAGCGGTCATCCTGACCCTGCTGATCTGCATGGTGACGATGCTCCAGGGCAAGTTCATGGGCTTCGGAAGGGGGGAGGAGACCAAGTGACGACCCTCATGGAAACCCGCAAGACCGACGCGGAGCCTCAGAAGAAGCGCGAGCGCAGGCGCGACCGGCGTGGGGTCCTCGGCTCCGCCGGTCTCTACATCGCGACCGGCATCTGCGCCCTGCTCTTCCTGGTCCCCTTCTACCTGATCGTCCGCAACGCCCTCTCCACGGACGCCGAGATCACCGGCGAGGACTGGCAGTTCTTCCCCACGGACATCCAGTGGGGCAACATCACGGAGCTGTTCGACGACCCGACGGTCCCGTTCGCCCAGTCCCTGTGGAACTCGACGGTCGTCGGCGTCCTGCACACCGTCGGCACGCTGCTGGTCTGCTCGCTCGCGGGCTACGGCCTCGCCCGGATCCCGTACAAGCACGCGAACAAGATCTTCTACGCGGTTCTGGTGACCCTGATGGTCCCGGCCGCGGTGACCTTCGTACCGAGCTTCGTGCTGGTCTCGTCACTCGGCTGGGTGTCGAGTATGCAAGGTCTCATCGTTCCGGGGCTCTTCAGTGGTTTCACCTGCTTCCTGTTCCGGCAGTACTTCTTGGGGTTCCCCAAGGAGCTGGAGGAGGCGGCGCGCGTGGACGGGCTCGGGTACTGGGGTGCGTACTGGCGCATCGTCGTGCCCAACTCGCTGAACTTCTTCGCCGCGATCGCCACCATCACCTTCATCAGCGGCTGGAACGCCTTCCTGTGGCCGCTGGTCATCGGCCAGGACCAGGAGGCGTGGACCGTGCAGGTCGCGCTCTCCTCGTACATGACCAACCAGACCGTCAACTTCCACCTGATCTTCATGGCCACCGCCATCTCGATCCTGCCCCTGGTGCTCGTGTTCCTCTTCCTCCAGCGCTGGCTGGTGCAGGGGGTCGCGCAGACCGGCATCAAGGGCTGACCTAGGAGACCGATGTCCCTCCGCACCACCTCTTCCGTCGACTACGTCGAGGATGTCTCGCCCGGGAGCGGCGCGCTGCCGCCCCGGGCGTGGTACGCGTCCTCGGACGCCGCTTCCCTTTCGCTGAACGGCAGTTGGCGTTTCCGGCTGTCGCCGACCGCCGACGCCGAGGACGACTCCTTCGCGGCACAGGGGTACGACGCCGGGGGCTGGGCCGAGGTGTCGGTCCCCGGCCACTGGCCGCTCCAGGGGTACGGCTCGCCGATCTACACCAACCACCTCTACCCCTTCCCGGTCGACCCGCCCCGGGTGCCGACGGAGAACCCGACCGGTGACCATCTGCGGGTCTTCGACCTGCCGGACGGCTGGCCCGCCTCCTCGTCTTCGGGCGGGGGCGCGGTCCTCCGGTTCGACGGGGTCGAGTCCTGTGCCCGGGTGTGGCTCAACGGCACGGACATCGGTGAGTTCAAGGGGTCCCGGCTGCCGCACGAGTTCGCGGTGGGGCAGCTGCTGAAGCCGACGGGGAACGTGCTCGCCGTCCGTGTCCACCAGTGGTCGGCGGGTTCGTACCTGGAGGACCAGGACCAGTGGTGGCTGCCGGGCATTTTCCGGGACGTCACGCTGCTTCACCGGCCCGCGGGCAGCGCGCTCGACTTCTTCACGCACTCGTCGTACGACCATCTCGAAGGCGCCGGGACCCTGCGCGTCGACTCGGACGTCGACGGCCGGGTCCTCGTGCCCGAGCTGGACATCGATGTCGCGACCGGCGAGTCCGTGACCGTGCCGGTCCAGCCGTGGACCGCCGAGACGCCCCGGCTGTACGACGGGACGCTGGTCACGGAGGGCGAGCGGGTGCCGCTGCGCATCGGCTTCCGTACGGTCGCGCTTGAGGACGGCCTGATCAAGGTCAACGGCAAGGCGGTCCTCTTCAAGGGCGTCAACCGGCACGAGTGGCACCCCGAGCGGGGCCGCGCCCTGGACCTGGAGACCATGCGCCAGGACGTGCTGCTCATGAAGCGGTACAACATCAACGCCGTGCGCACCTCCCACTATCCGCCGCACCCGGCCTTCCTCGACCTGTGCGACGAGTACGGGCTGTGGGTCATCGACGAGTGCGACCTGGAGACCCACGGCTTCAGCGAGCAGGCCTGGCGCGACAACCCGGTGGACGACGACCGCTGGACCCCGGCGCTGCTCGACCGGGCGTCCCGCATGGTCGAGCGCGACAAGAACCACCCGTCGATCGTCATCTGGTCCCTCGGCAACGAGGCCGGAACCGGGCGCGGGCTCACCGCCATGGCCGAGTGGATCCGCGGCCGGGACGCATCGCGGCTCATCCACTACGAGGGCGACTGGGACTGCCGCGACACGGACATGTACTCGCGGATGTACGCCGACCACGCCGAGGTCGAGCGGATCGGCCGGGGCCTGGACGGCGGCCCGCTCAAGCGCCGCCAACTGCCCTTCATCCAGTGCGAGTACGGGCACGCCATGGGCAACGGCCCCGGCGGGCTCGCCGACTATCAGCGGATCTTCGAGGCGCACGACCGGCTCCAGGGCGGCTTCATCTGGGAGTGGATCGACCACGGCGTCAAGGACGAGCGGTACGGCTTCGCGTACGGCGGTGACTTCGGCGAGGAGCTGCACGACGGGAACTTCGTCTGCGACGGGCTGCTCTTCCCGGACCGGAAGCCGTCGCCGGGGCTCGTCGAGTACAAGAAGGTCATCGAGCCGGTCCGGATCGAGGGCGACGGCCCGGACGGCACCGTGCGGGTGACGAACGCGTACGACTTCGGCGATCTCTCGCACCTCGAGTTCGAGTTCTCGTACCAGGTGGACGGAGACCCCACGGGCGCGCACACGCTCACCGTGCCACCGCTCGCACCCGGTGAGTCGGCGGAGGTCAAGCTGCCCGCGCCCGCGCCCGCGCCCGACGGCGACGGCGAGGAGGTCCAGTGGACCGTCCGCGCGCTGCTCACCGCGGACACCCCCTGGGCGGGCCGGGGCCACGAGGTCGCGTGGACACAGCGGACCGTCACGCCCCGCGGCCCCCTTCCGGCGGCCACCGGTGCCCGTCCCGCGGCCGACGGCGACCGGATCACGCTCGGCCCGGCCGTCTTCGACGCCCGCACCGGTGACCTGCGGTCCTTCGCCGGGGTGGACATTACCGATTTGCGCCTGGACGTGTGGCGCGCCACCACCGACAACGACGAGGGCGCGTCCTGGCAGGACGACACCCGGTACGGCGTGCTGTGGCGGCAACTGGGCCTGCACCGCATGCGACACCGGCTCGACGGCGTGGAGTCGGACGGCGACGCGCTGACCGTACGGACCCGGGTGGCGCCCGCCGCCCGCGAGGTGGGCCTGCGCACGGTGTACCGGTGGACGTCCGACGGAACGCGACTGCGCCTCACCGTCTCGGTCGCTCCCGAGGGCGACTGGAAGGTGCCGCTGCCCCGTCTCGGCGTCCGCTTCGGGCTGCCGGCGGCCACGGAGTCCGCGGTCTGGTTCGGCAGTCTCGGCGAGGCGTACCCGGACACCAAGACCGCGGCGAAGCACCTTGCGTGGCACACGGACATCGACGACCTCCAGACGCCGTACGTCCGTCCGCAGGAGAACGGCGCCCGCGCCGACGTCCGCTGGGTGGAGCTCGACGGTCTCAGGGTCGACGGCGAACCGGAGTTCTGGTTCAGCGCCCGCCGCTGGACCAACGAGCAGTTGGACGCCGCCGAGCATCTGACCGACCTGACACCCGGCGACACGGTCTGGGTCAACCTCGACCACGGCCAGCACGGCATCGGTTCGCAGTCGTGCGGTCCTGGCGTACTGCCGCAGTACTTCCTGCGGGCCGAGCCGACGGAGTTCTCGTTCGTCTTCTCGGTGGCGGATTAGTCCAACTCACTGATCGATTAATCCATTGCCCGACTGATCGACATTCTGACACCGTCGTGATGTCCTCAGCGGCCGGTCGGCTCCCCGCCGACCGGCCGCGATTCACGTGCCCTGCAAGGGAGTTCCCGACGTGAGCGGCAGTATCGAGGTCCGTGGCCTGTCCCGGACCTTCCACACCACCGTGCGCCGCCCCGGCTTCATGGGCGCGGTGCGGTCCCTCGTCAATCCGGAGCGGGTCGCCAAGGAGGCCGTCTCCGACATCACCTTCGACGTCGCCCCCGGTGAACTCCTGGCCCTGCTCGGCCCGAACGGCGCGGGCAAGTCCACCACCATCAAGATGCTCACCGGCATCCTCACCCCCACGGCCGGCGAGGCGCGGGTCGCGGGCGTGGTCCCGTACCTGGAGCGCGAGCGCAACGCCCGCAACATCGGTGCCGTGTTCGGGCAGCGCACCCAGCTCTGGTGGGACCTCCCGGTGCGGGAGTCCTTCGCGATCCTGCGGGACATCTACGACGTGCCGGACGCCGAACACCGCACCAGGCTGGGCGAGTTCGACGAACTGCTCGACCTCTCCTCGTTCTGGGACACACGCGTACGGCATCTCTCGCTCGGCCAGCGGGTGCGCTCCGACCTGGCCGCCGCGCTGCTGCACGATCCGCCGGTGGTGTTCCTCGACGAGCCGACCATCGGGATGGACGTGGTGGTCAAGGAGCAGGTGCGCGAGTTCCTCCGGTACCAGGTGGAGGAGCGCGGGCGGACGGTACTGCTCACCACGCACGACATGACGGAGGTCGAGCGGCTCGCCGAGCGGGTCGTCCTGATCAACCACGGCCGGCTCGTCCTGGACGGCTCGCTGGACGAGATCCGCCGGAAGTTCGGCTCGACCTGGCAGGTGCGGGCCACCCTCGCCGATCCGCACGCGTCCGTGGGGTCGTTGCCGGGGATCACGCTGCTGCGGCGGGAGGGCCCGCAGGTCGTCTTCGGCCCGGAGGAACCGGAGGCGGCCACGGCTCCCACCGTCCACCAGGCCCTGAAGCAGGTCATCGAGCGGTACGAGGTGACCGACATCGCGCTGGACGAGGCCGACCTGGAGGACGTGATGCGGGCCGCGTACGCCCAGGCGGGGAGCGAGTGACCATGGCCGTCCTGAACGCCTGGCGGGTCACTCGTGTCACCCCGCTCGGCGAACTCCACACCCCGCCCCGGATGACCGCGGCCCTGCTGCGGCTCACCGTGCAGATGGTCCTCGTGGCCTCGCTGTGGCAGGGCCTGTACGCGGCCACGGGCACGACCGCGGGCCTGTCCCGCGAGCAGGCGGTCACGTATGCCGTTCTGGCCGTACTGGCCACTCGAATAAGGGAGTTGGACCAGTACGCGGGCCGGGACACCGTGCTCCAGCACATGCAGTTCGGCACGATCGTCTACTGGTATCTGCGCCCGATGGCACCCCAGCGCTACTACGCGCTCCGGGCCCTCGGCGAGCAGCTGTACGGGCTGGTGTGGGTGCTCGCCGGATACGCGGTCTGTCTGGCGGTGAGGGTCGTGGAGCCGCCCGAGTCGGCGGCGGTGGCAGGGGTGTTCGCGGTGAGCGCGCTGCTCGGCCAGTGGGTCCTCTACTACGTGATGCTCGCCATCGACCAGCTGTGCTTCTGGACGCTCCGCAACGGCGCCGCGATGCTGATCCTGATCTTCGCGCAGAACCTCCTGTCCGGGGTGTACGCGCCGCTGTGGTTCTTCCCCGACTGGTTCATCACCATGAGCGCCTTCCTGCCGTTCCAGGCGACGCTCAGCGTGCCGCTCTCGCTGTACGTGGGCCGTATCGAACTGTCCGACGCCGCACCGCAGTTGGCCCTGCAGGCCGTCTGGGTGGTGGCCCTCGCGCTGCTCACCCGGCTGCTGTGGCGGCGGGCGGCCCGGCGCGTGATCTCGCAGGGAGGCTGAGGCCGACATGTCGTCGCAGGCCTTGCAGGCTTTTCGTGTCGCGTGGCGGATCACGCGTCTCAACTTCCGCGCGCAGCTGGAGTACCGGTCCGAGTTCCTGATGATGATCGCGATCGGTGCGGTCTGGCAGGTGTCGGTGATCGTGTTCGCGACCGTGCTGCTCACCCGGTTCACCGGGATGGGCGGCTGGGACAGCGCGGACGTCCTGCTGATCGCGGCGATCCGGATGCTGGCCCACGGGCTGTTCGTGCTGTTCCTCGGGCGGGTGCACGGGGTCGGCCGGCACATCCAGGAGGGCGTGATCGACACGTATCTCGTCCGCCCGATGCCGGTCTACCGCCAGCTCCAGCTCGCCTACTTCCCCACGAACGCGATCGGTGACCTGACCGTGGCGGTGGGCCTGATGGTGGGCGCGCTGAGCCGCAGCGACCTGGACTGGACCGCGGGCCGGATCACGTACCTCGTCGTCTGCGTGCTCGGCGGGATGCTTCTGGAGGCGGCCCTGTTCACGGTGGTGGCGTGCGCCTCCGTGCGCTTCCCGGCCGCCGACTACTGGGGCCGCTGGCTGGAGGAGCTGCTCGGCACGTTCGGCAGCTATCCGCTCAACGTCCTCCCGAAGGCGGTCGGCGGCTTCCTCACCTTCGGCCTCCCGCTCGCCTTCGTCGCCTACTTCCCGGCCGCGGTCCTGACCGGGCACGGGGACAACTCCGGCGTGCCGTACTGGCTGGCGGCCGCGTCCCCACTACTGGGCGCGGTGGCGTATCTGGGCTCCCGGCAGCTGTGGAGGTGGAGTCTGCGGCACTACACCGGGGTGAACGGCTGAGCGCCTCTGTCTGAGCACGGCGGCGCCATCGAGACCCGGGTCAGGCCGGTCCGGATGACCCGGGTGATCTCTCCGGGCGTGCCAGGCGTACCGGGGTGAACAGTGCCAGTACGGCGATGAGCAGGCAGCACACACCGGCGACCGCGCCCACCGCCGCTGTGCCGTGGCGCTGGGCGGCCCATGTGAGAACGGCCGCGCCGACCGGGGCCGCCGAGTAGTGGATGGTCCAGAACGCGGAGGTGACCCGCCCCAGCAGGTGCTCGGGAGTCACTTCCTGGCGCAGGGACATGGAGCAGGTACCCGCCACGCTGGTGCAGCCCAGGAAGACCGCGGTCAGGGCGGCGACGGCCGGCACGCTGCCGGACCAGCCCACGCCCGCCAGCGCGAACGCGCAGACGGCCACGGCGCCGATCCAGGTCCGGCCGAAGCCGAGTCTGCGGCGCACCGGGGCCACGAGAAGGGCTCCGGCGATCGTGCCGAGCGCACCGGCCGCGAAGACGGTGCCGACCGTGCCGTCGTCCCGGCCGAGGTCGTGCTTGAGGTGGTAGATGAGCAGGTCGTTCAGACCGAGCGTCAGGAAGCTGAAGAAGGACAGCAGGACGGTCAGGACCCGCAGCACCGGGTGCCGGAAGAGGAAGGACGCCCCGGCGAGCAGGTCCTTTCCCAGCCGCTGCCGGACCGCGGCGGCTCCCCTCGCGGGATGTGTGCCGCCCTTGAACCGTACGAAGCCGATACAGACGGCCGACACACCGAAGCTCGCCGCGTCCACGCCGACGGCGGCCGCGGGCCCCGACCACGCCGCCACGAGGCCCGCGCACACCGGACCGACCACCCCGGCCGCCGCCGCGGTCGCGTTCAGCCTGCCGTTGGCCTCGGTGATCCGCTCCGCGCCGACCAGGTTCCGGACGACGGTGACGTACCCGACGGAGAACAGCATGCCGACCGCCTCGCACAGCGGCAGGATCACGTAGAGCAGCCAGATCTGCTGCCCGAAGATCCAGACCAGCGGAATGACCGCGTACAGCACCATGCGGACGAGGTCGCAGCCGATGAGCAGCTTCCTGCGGTCCACCCGGTCCACCACGACCCCGGCGAAGACCCCGGACACGACCGCCGCTGCCCCGCCGACGGCGGTCAGCAGACCCATCTGCGCGACGGACCCGGTGGCGTGCAGCACGAGCAGCGGCAGCGCGATCAGGGCGAAGGAATCCCCGAGGACGGACAAGGTCTGCGCCGCCCAGAAGACACCGAAGTTCCGGTCCCGCCGCAACGGACGTGCGCCGTGCGGCAGCGGCTCGCCCACAGCCGACTCACCGGCGGCGGCAGCGGATTCAGGTTCCGTTGACATACAACTCCCGCACCACGCAGCCCCCTTGCCCCGGTCCTGAAGCGATCAGCCTAAACGGGCGGCTCGGGGAGTCGAATGCCGCCCGGGCGATCCGCCCGGCAGAAATGGGTTGGCGTTCGTACGGCCGCGCACGGCAGAGTGGCGTGGTGAGCGAACTGTGGGCGCGCACCCTGACCTGGGCGGAAGTGGATCCGTCGCGACACCCGTTCGAGCTGGACGAGGACGCGGCGAAGGCATTGGCCGCTCTTGTCGCACCCTTGCTGCCCGACGCCGCCCCCAAGGCCGTCAAAGACCGCTGGTGGGGCTCGATGGACGCGTTCGCCGAGTTCCTGAACCCGATCAGCGAGTTGCTGGTGGACCGGTACGGCCGGTGGGCCTGCGGTTGGAACTGGTCGGTGGGTGAGGGCGACACCGACGGCGGGGTCGTCGACGCGTGGTGCTGTGCCGGCCACACCGTGACGACGGCGGACGCGACCGCCCCGCTGGCCGTCGCGGGGCTGCTCGAATGGCGTGACTGGATCGAGGATCTGGCGGAGCGGTTCGCCGCCTTGGCACCGCCGTCGTCCTCGTCCGAGTCCTCGTCCGAGTCCTCGTCCCCCGTTGATCCCTGGCACTGGGAGCGTGCGTGCACGCGGCTGGTGACGGTGGTGGCCGACCGGACGCGGGCCGAGAGCGGCTGGTACGGACACTGCGAGCAGGTCCTCGGCTGGTTCCTCGCCTTCAACGGCATCGACGAGGAGCGGGCCCGGAGGATCGTGGAAACCGCGGTCGGGGGGCGGTTCAGCAGCTGGGTCTCACCGGACGTCGTCGCGGTCGACGCGGTGAGTTCGCGGTTCGCCCGGACCATGGACGAAAACCGGTGACGTCCGGGTCCGGCCACCGGCAGGACGCCCTCGCCGACTGGCTGCGCGTTCGTCCCCGGATCTCCTGGCCGCGCTGGAACGGCACCCGCCCCGACGCCGCGGGAGCACCGGCGCGTGACGGCTTCCGGGACTTCTTCACCACCACCCGCGGCAGCCGCGACCCCGAAGGGACCGAGCGGGTCCTGACCGCGCTCGATCTGGCCCTCGCCGACGCGGAACAGGGCAGCCTGCTGAGCTTCGCCCTCATGGCGAACTGGCAGCGGACGGTGCTGTGTCGGGACTCTGCCGGTTTCCGCACGGCGCCGGCCTTCGCGAAGGGCGGACGGGAGCGCTACGGCCTCACACCCGATACGCGGGCACGGTTCGAGCGCTGCCTGTCCGAGAGCACTCAACCGGACCTGTCCCTCCCCTCACGCGCCGCCCGGACCTACCTCGACGTCCTGTTCTTCCATCCGTTCGAGGACGGCAACGCCCGCGCGGCCATGCTGGCGCTCGCCTTCACCCTCGCCCGCGAAGGTGTCCACCTCGACCAGGTCCACCCGCTGCAAGCCACCCGCTGGGCCGACGACGCCGAGGGCGCCGCCGATCTGGCGGTGCTGCTCGGGATCCTGATCTCCGCGGCAAAGCGCCGCACGGCTCAGTGGTCCGCGCAGCACGGCGTGGGATCCGGGACCTCGAACGGGACCAGCGTGCCGCCCGCGGCGGGCATGGCGGTCAGGACGAGTTCGCCGGTCTGCCACTGCGGCCGTACGTGACTCCTCGTCATGAGCCGCTGGTCCGGCGGGGGTTCGCCGGGCGAGCCGAGCACGGTGACGCGGTCGATCGCGGAGGCGGACAGGAGCTCCGCGACCGTCATCGTGCCTGTCAGGGCGTCGGAACCCGGGTAGACGACGGCCCGGCCCACCTCGTCGGGTGCACCGGCCGTCACCTCGTACTCCTTGGCCGTGAGCCGTCGCGCGGGCTCCTCGGAGGCCGTCGTGAAGGAGAACACGACCCTCGGCCGCTCCCCGCGCACCAGGTGCGTGCACCCGAACGCACCCCGGGGAAGGGCGAGTTCGGCTGCCAGTTCCAGCAGCAGGTGGTCCGCCGCGCGCAGGTCGCGTACACCCGTGTCGACCGTGATGACGTACTGGCTCACGCGGGCAGGACCCACACGGGGTTCGAGTAGAACCACAGGTCGGTCCACGGGTCGGCGTCGCCGACGACGTCGATGGCCGGGCCGTTGGGGTCAACGACCGCACCCATCAGGCCCGTTGCCGAGCGGTTGCCGTCGGTGCCGCGCAGCCGGACGTACAGCGGGCGGTCGACGCGGCCGAGGGAGTACGTGATCCGGACCGTGCCGGTCGACTTGTTCACCTCGTACGACTTGACGACCTTGGCCGTCGGCGCGGTGAACGTGTCCTTGTCGGAGACCTTGCCGGTGACATCGCCCTGGATGACGTCCACGCGGGCCAACTCGGGTACGAACCCGGCCCAGTTGGCGCCACTGGCCAGCGACACGTCCACCGTCAGTGTGACGTTCGTGCCCTTCTTGACGTGCAGGGCGCCGCCCAGGGTGGCCCAGCGGCCGCCGCCCGTGAGCCGTGCGTCGAGGCCGCTGATGAGCTGGCCGTGGTCGACCCAGACGCGTCCGGCGCGTATGCCGTCCATGACCGCGGCGTACGAGAAGCCGTCGGAGCCGACGTGGGTGCGGCTGTACTGGCCGGGCCAGTAGTCGCCCTGGGTGAGGTCGATCCTGCCGCTGTATACGGGGTCGGTGTGCTTGCCGTTGGCGGTGTAGTCGGCGTCCGGGCCGCCGCGCTTGGTGGTGTCCGTGTACACCTGGTGGGAGTCCGAGTTGGCGGTGATCCACCAGGCCTTGCCCTCGGCGAGGAGGCTGTCCCAGAGGCCGCCGACGGTGGAGGTCATCCAGTCGAAGCCGCCCCAGGTGCGGTAGCTCTCCGGCGGGTAGCCGGCGAAGGAGTTGGCGCTCGGGTTGTTGTCGTAGATGCCACGGGCCCGGCCCATACCGAGCGGCGCGGCGATACCGCCCGCCTGGTGGCCCGGCGCACCCTCGAAGCCGACCGCGATCTGGTGGCTCGCGGGGGTCGCGTCGCGCCAGGCGCGGATCTCGTGCGGGGAGTCGACGCCGCGCCGCGCGGGGTGGTTGGCGAGCATCAGGGCGTCCTTGACCTTGCGCCGCCTGACCTGGTCGGAGAGGAAGGCGAGGCCCGCGATGGCGAGCGCCTCGTTCGCGGGCGTCGAGTCGGAGGCGCCCTTCACGCTGCCGTCGTAGTCGGTCTCGAACTGCTTGAGGACGGAGACCTCGTTCTTGCCCGGGTGCACGAAGACGGTGCCGTGCTCGGCGGCCGGGATGTTCCACTCCAGGCCCTGGAAGACGAGGGTGTCCTCGTACGCGGCCCTGGCCTCCTTGATGTCCGGGTTGACCTTCTCGACGCCGATCTTCGCGTGCGTCACGTTGCCGTGGTCGGTGATGACCATCCAGTCCATGCCGTGCTTGGCACCCTGCCGGACCTGGTCGACGACGCGGTACTTGCCGTCGTTGCTGTACTGCGTGTGGATGTGGTGGTCACCGGCCAGCCAGAGGAAGCCCTTGCCCTTGCGGCTACTGGCCGACGTCTGCGCGGCGGCCGCCGCACCCGCCTGCCCGCCGAGCACACCGGTCGCCGCGAGACCCGCGCCGAGCAGGCCCGCGCGCCGCAGCATGGAGCGGCGCGACTGCTGCTCGGGGGTCAGGGCCTCGTCGGGCACGGAGGTGTCGAAGGCGGCGGGCAGAGCAGTACCGGCCTCGTGAGCGTGAGTGTGGCCGTGGTCGTGATGGTGGTGGTGATGATGCCCGTGCCCCATGTCGGCCTCCTGTGTCCGGCGCCACCGGTGCGGTCACGCGGTATGGAGACTCGATGTGAAACATGAACCTTCGGTGACGCCGGAGTGATCGCCGGGCGACCTTGGCACGGCAGATCACCTCGCCCCTCACTGTTCCCCCAACTGCCCTTGTCCGTCACACTGATTGACCTTGAACCTGAGCAGCGTTCAGCTTCCTCCGAGCACTTCAGTTTCCTCCGATTACTGGAGACACCCCCCATGAGAAGACTTATCGGCACCCTGATGGCCGGTGCGCTGGCCGTCGCCGGGCTCACCACCGCCGCCACCGCACCCGCCGCGGCCGCCGCCCCCTCGTCGGGCACCTTCAACGTCCTCACGTACAACGTCGCGGGCCTCCCCGAGGGGATCAGCTCGGGCAATCCGGAGAAGAACACCCCGCTGATCTCCCCGCGCCTCGGGGCGTACGACATCGTCAACGTGCAGGAGGACTTCAACTACCACGCGGCGCTGTACGCGGGCGACAACCACCCGCACCGCACGGCGACCAGCGGCGGTGTGCCCTTCGGCGACGGCCTCAACACCCTCTCGGACTACACCTTCGACGACTTCCAGCGGGTCAAGTGGAACGACTGCACCGGCACCAACTGCCTGACCCCGAAGGGCTTTTCACTCGCCCGGGTCCGGATAGCCGAGGGCGTGTACGTCGACGTCTACAACGTGCACACGAACGCGGACTCGACGGACGACGCCCTCGCCGCCCGCCGCAAGAACGTCGACCAGCTCTCGGACTTCATCCAGGCGAACTCCTCGGGCAACGCGGTGATCGTCATGGGCGACACCAACACCCGCTACACGCGTGCCGGTGACAACATCCGCACGCTGGCGAGCGAGAACGGCCTGACCGACGCGTGGGTCCAGCTGGTCCGCGGCGGCAACGCCCCCGCGCAGGGCAGCGAGGCGATCGTCTGCCCCACGACCGCGCCCACGAACGACTGCGAGGTCGTGGACAAGGTCCTCTACCGCGGCAACGACCTGGTGAACCTCTCCGCCGGCCGCTACAACAACGACTGGGCGAAGTTCCTGGACTCGGCGGGCGGCAACCTCTCCGACCACTTCCCGCACGCCGTCGACTTCTCCTGGACGCTGTCCTCGAAGCTCCGGTCGAGCGACGTCTTCGGCGGCCCGCACGGCACGGCGTTCAACGACGCGGACAACCTGCCGTCCGCCGTCTCCCCCCGTACGCTCACGCTGCGCGGCTCCTCCCGCCTGGACTCGGTGTCGCTGACCCATGACGGCGGTACGCCCCTGACCCACGGCGGCACGGGCGGCACGGCCACCTCCCTCACCCTCGCCGCCGGTGAACACCTCACCTCGGTGAAGCTCACCCGGGGCCAGAAGGACGGCCGGACCCGCGTCTTCTCGGCCGCCTTCACGACGGACAAGTCCCGTACGCTGTCGGCCGGTTCGGCCTCGTCCGACTCCGTGACGTACACGGCCCCGGCCGGCTGGCAGATCGTCGGCTTCACGGGCCGCTCGGGCACCGAGATCGACAAGCTGGGTGTGCTGTACGCACCGATCAGCTGAGCATCCGCGACATGGTGAGCTCCGCCCAGACGGTCTTGAACAGCCCGTCCGGGCGGGCTTCCGCACCCCACCGCTCGGCCAGCGCTGCGACCAGCAGGAGCCCGCGTCCGCCTTCGTTCGACGGCTCCCGGACGGTGGGCAACCGGTCCGCCCGGGCGTCGGCCACCTCCACCCGTACGGTGCCCTCGCACAGCAGCAGCCGCACACGGAAGTCACGCCCGTGCACCCGCCCGTGCCGCACGGCGTTCGCGGCCAGCTCGGCGACGACGAGGGTGACGGCCTCGTTCACCTCTGTGCCGTACGCACATCCCCACGCGTCGAGGCGGTGCGTGACGAGCCGCCGCGCCAGCCGGGCCCCTCGCGGTGTCGAGCTGAAGAGCTGGGTGAACATACGTACGGTGACGGGTTCTTGGACCCGGGCGTCTCCTGGCATGCCCCAACAGTCACGTGCCGCACAGCCGCCGACCAGCGACGCCACTCGTACGCTGAGTCAGCGTACGAGTACACGGAGTGGACAGTACGGGTAACCGACCGTGACCATGGGTGACTTGACCGGGTTGACACCGTGGCACGCGGAGGTATCCCTACATGTCCGAGAACAGCAGCAGCACCGCGAGCACCGAACCCGAATCGTCCGACAGCCTGAAGACGTTCGGCGTGGTTTTCAAGGGCTTCCGCAAACGCGCGGGGCTCACACAGGAGGAGTTGGCGCCCCTCGTACGGTACGCGGCCGCCACGATCGCCTCGATCGAGCAGGGCCGACGGCTGCCGCCACGGGATCTGGTCGAGCGGGCCGAGGACGTACTGGACGGCTTCGGAGTACTGAAGGAGGCCGCGAGATTCCTGGCCCGTAAGCCGGGGTTGGCGTCCTGGTTCCGCCAGTGGGCCGATCTCGAAGAGCAGGCGATCACGCTGTACACGTACGAATGCCGCCTGGTGCCGGGCCTGTTGCAGACGGAGGCGTACGCGCGGACGTTGTTCGCACACCAACTGCCTCCGCTGGATGATGAGCAGGTCGAGGCGCAGTTGCTTGCACGTGGCCAGCGTCAGCAGCTCTTGCGGGAACGGCCCAACACCACGTTCGGCTTCATCCTGGAGGAACACGTCCTGCTGCGCCGCATCGGCGGGTTGGACGTGACCCGCGAAGTGATCGAACGCATCATCGCCCTCGCCGAACTCCGCAATGTGGAGCTTCAGGTCATGCCTCTGGTCCGCGAGACCCACGCCGGGTTGGACGGCCCCATCCGCCTACTGGAAACCCCGGACAACCAGTGGTTCGCCTACTGCGAGGGGCAGCGGAACGGCCAGTTCATGACCGACCTGAAAGAGATCAGCATCCTTCAGAGGCGGTATGCCAGGATGCGAGGACAGGCTCTCCCCCTCGAAGACTCTCTGAGCCTGTTGCGGCAGATGCGAGGAGCGCTATGAGCACCAGCACCACCGAACTGGCCTGGTTCAAGAGCAGTTACAGCGGTGGGGACGGCGATGACTGCATAGAAGTCGCCCTCTCCTGGCGCAAGTCGACGTACAGCAGCGGTGGCGACGGAGACTGCGTAGAGGTCGCCACCTGCCCCACCACCATCCACGTCCGCGACTCCAAGAACACACGCGGTCCTCAGCTCGCCCTCTCCCCCACCGCGTGGGCGGACTTCGTGGGGTTCGCCGCACATGATTGAGACCCCGCACGACCTGCATTACGAGGTGCGCGGCAGCGGGCCCGTACTACTCGTCATTCCCGGCGGAGCCGGGCACCCCATGGGCCTCGACGGCCTGACGGACCGGCTCGCCGACCGGTTCACCGTCGTGACGTACGACCCGCTCGGCCTCGCACACGGCCGGCTCGGCCTGCCCGTCGAGGAGCAGCGGGTGGAGGCGTGGAGCGAGGGTGCGCACCGGGTGCTCGGAGAGGTGCTGCCGGACGGCGAGTCCGGGTACGTCTTCGCGACCAGTGCGGGCGCCGTCCCGGCACTCGACCTGCTGGCCCGGCATCCGGAGCGGCTGCGGCACGTGGTCTCGCACGAGCCGCCCGTCGTACGGGTACTGCCCGACGCCGCGCGCCAGCTGGCCATGTTCGCCGACGTGTACGACACCTGTCGCGCGGCGGGGCTGAAGGCCGCCGGGGCACGGATGACGGCCGGACTCGAGGAGCGGACCCCGGACGCGCTGGAGCCGGAGGCAGCGGAACCCGGGTCCCAACCGCTCTCGGCCGACGAGGAGTTGTCCAACCCCATGGCGCTCTTCCTCACCCGCGTGATGCCCCGGTTCACCTCGTACACACCGGACTTGGCCGCCCTCACCGCCCTCTCGCCCCGTCTCACCTTCGCCGCCGGCACCGACTCGCGCGGCCAACTGCTGCACCGGACGGCCGCGTTCACGGCCGAGCTCAGCGGCAGCGGCTTCGTCGAGTTCCCGGGCGGTCATATCGGGGCCATCACTCATCCCGTCGAGTTCGCGGAGTGCCTGGCCGAGTGCCTCGCGAAAGCGCCGCCTCCCGACGCCACCCCAGATGTCCCGCTGACCACCTAGACGAGCGCCTGCACCTCGGCGTATGTCGGCGCGACGCCCTTGACGGGCCGACCGGCCCGGATCTCCGCCACCGTCTCCAGGGCAGCACCCAGGGCCCGGCGGTAAAGGAGGGAACCGAGACTGATCCTGCGTACGCCCAGGTCGCCGAGGGCGGGGACGGTCGGGCCGGTGGGTGAGTAGAGGATGTTGAGGGGCACGTCGAGGGTCTTCACCAGGGCGGCGATCCGGGGCGGTTCGGAGAGCCCGGGGACGAACACACCGTCGGCGCCCGCCTGTTGATAGGCGTCGAGGCGGCGCCTCGTCTCCGGTCCGGCACCATCACTGTCCCGCTCACCGCCGCCTAGCCAGTACGTGTCCGTGCGGGCGTTGACGAAGAGGCCCGGCACCGCGGCCTTCACCGCCGCGATCTTCGCCGCGTGGAGCCCGGCGGGGGCGAGGGTGCCGTCGGGACGGCCGTCCTCCAGGTTGATGCCGACGGCCCCGACCGCCGCGAGTTCCCGGGCCACCTGGGCGACCTCGTCCGGGTCGTCGCTGAACCCGCCCTCGGTGTCGACCGACAACAAGAACGGCCCGTTTCCCAAGGCCAGGGCCAGACTCAGCGTCGCGTCCCTGGTCGCCGCCGCCCCGTCGGGCAGTCCGGCCGCCGCGGCGACCCCCAGGCTCGTCGTGCCGATCGCGGCGAAACCCCGGGCTGCCAGGGCGGCGGCCGACGCGTGGTCCCAGGCGTTGGGAAGCAGCAGCGGGGCGGGGGCGCGGTGGAGGTCGGCGAAGGTGGTCACGGCTTCCGCGGATGCTTCCTGTTCGGTCATACGGCAACGCTAGAGGCGGAACACTTCGGCACCGGCCGAACGGTTCGGGGACTCCGTGCGAACGGTCCACGGGCCCCGGCCGAACCGGAATCACCACCGAAGGCAACCTCCCGCCCCTCGGCGGCGACCTCCGGGCATGACTTCCGCAAGACGCACCACTGTCACCACTGACACCACGGCCACCGCTGCCCCCACGCACCGCCGTCGCCGCATCGCCCGCAAGCCCCTCGCGGGAGCACTCGCGGCGGTCGTCGCGCTCACCGGAGCCTGGTACGCCACGGCGACAGCGGCACCGACGGCGACCGCCGACGCTCTCACCGTCACGAACACCACGGTGAAGCTGCCCGCCAAGTTCCCCTATCTCTCGGCGGGTTACAACAACACCCGCGAGTGGACCCGCACCGCGACCGCCGTGGCGCCCAACGGCACCCTGCGCGTCGCCTGGCCGGCCTCCGACGGTGTCCACGTCACGGCGCTCACCGCGGCGGGCAAGCGGTCCGGAGCCGACACGGTCGTGAAGGGCACGAAGGAGGTCGGCGGCCTGGTCGCGCACAACGACGGCTTCGCCCTGCTGACCCGGGTCTCCGACACCAACAAGTGGAAGGAGACGGCCGCGGCGCTGATCCGCTACAAGAACGGCAAGCAGGCGTTCCGTAAGAAGCTCACCGGAACCGCCAGCAACGACACCGCACCGATCCTCGACGGCCAGCTCGCCTGGAACGGCACGAAGTACGGCGCGTACTTCGTCGTCCACGGCGCGGGCGGTTTCGCGGACGGCCACTTCGGCGACAAGCTCGCGTACGTCAGCTCCAAGGGCGCCAAGCTGAGCGGCGGTTGGGGCTGGGGATGCAGCCACAACGAGGGCATCGCGCTGCGCGCCGAGACCTCCGGCGCCTTC
This sequence comes from Streptomyces sp. NPDC050704, assembly GCF_040654355.1. NCBI lineage: Bacteria > Bacillati > Actinomycetota > Actinomycetes > Kitasatosporales > Streptomycetaceae > Streptomyces > Streptomyces sp. NPDC050704. Next base: position 155,326 of record NZ_JBFAHW010000006.1, read on the forward strand.
ACCTCCCTCTGCTTCGACGACTGGCGCTCGGGCCTGTTCGTCTCGACGGGCATCGGCGCGCCGGACACGGCCCCCGTGGTCCAGCGGGAACAGTGCTGGGCGGGCTACTGCGGCGGCACGTTCGCGGGCCGCACCGGTGACCTGGTGAAGTCGTCCACTGGCCGCTACGCCACCGCCTTCGCCTCCCGCGGCGCCGCCTCCGCCGCCAAGAACCCGGACGACTCAAGCGGCCGCGGCTGGACGGTGAAGCCGAAGACGAAGACCCACCAGGTGGCCGTCGCCTTCCTCAAGAACCGCAACACGCCCTCGGGCAAGCCGGTCCACCTCACCAAGTCCCCGACCACCGAGCACGTCAACGTCCGCGTCGCCCCGTACGGCAAGAACCGTCTCCTCGTCTTCTGGGAGTCCCTGAAGAACGCCAAGTGCGCCGACGGCACGTGCACCGGCACCTTCACGGGCACCCACTTCCGGCTGGTCGACTGGAACGGGAAGGTCCAGGGCGCGGACAAGGTCGTCAAGGAGCGGATCACGGGTGACATCGCGGTCCTCAAGGACGGGACCCTGACCTGGGCCTACGCTCCGGTCACCCCGGCCTACACGACCGCCCTCACCGGGGCGTCGCCGACCGCCACGTCCCTGAAGATCGCCCGCCTCACTCCCTGACGGCCTTCCACGTCTCACGGCCGGATCGCCCACCGGCTCACGGCCGGATCTCGTACACCACGTTGAACGGCGTCTGCGCCGCGCGGCGGAACCCGGTGAAACCGGCGTCGGTGATCACCTGGCGGACAGCGGTCTCACCGGCCTGTGCGCCCAGGGCGTAACCGCCTGGCTGGGACAGGCTGTTGGGCACGCAGAGGAACGTGGAGCCGCTGTAGTAGAGCCGGCCGACCGGGTTGAAGTTGTCTTCGAGCCGGTCGGAGGCGAACGGCTCCACCAGGAGCCAGGTCCCGTCCGGGGCCAGCGTTTCCCGCACCCGCCGGGCCGCGCCGAGCGGGTCGCCCATGTCGTGCAGGCAGTCGAACATCATCACCAGGTCGTAGTTCGTGCCGGTGAAGGTCTGTGCGGTGGACACCTCGAAGGTGACCCGGTCGGTGACCCCGGCCTCGGATGCCTTCTTGCGGGCCAGCTCGATCGACGTGCCGTGGTAGTCCGAGCCGACGACGGTGGCGCGCGGGTAGGCCTCGGCGAGGAGCAGCGACGTGGAGCCGAGTCCGCAGCCGATGTCGGCCACGCGCGCGCCGGCGGTCAGCTTCGCGTCGACCCCCTCCAGCGCCGGGATCCAGCTCGGGATCAGCTCGGCCACGTAGCCGGGCCGGTAGAAGGCGTCGACCCCGACGAAGACGTCCTCGTGGTGCTCGTGCCATCCGAAGCCGGCTCCGGTGCGGAAGGCTTCGGTGATCCGCGGTTCGGCGCGCAGCATTCCCAGTGCGGTGAGGAAGGCCGCGGACACGTTGGGGCCGTTCGGGTCGGCCAGGCAGAACGCCTGCTCCTCGGTCAGTGCGAACCGTCCGGTTTCCGGTTCGTAGTCGGCGTACCCGCCGGCGGCCTGTCCACGCAGCCACTCGGTGACGTAGCGCGGGTGGCACCCGGTGCGTCGGGCGAACTCCTCGGGCGTCGCCGGACCCTCCGCGAGCGCGCGGTAGAGACCCAGCCGATGGCCGATCGCGACAGAGCCGGCGGCTTCGGTCGCCGCCAGGTCGGTCACGAACCGACCCAGGAACTCGTTGACCTTCTCGTGGTCCATCCCAGTTCTCCTTCGTGTCGAACCGGCTCGTGCCGGTCACGAGAGAAAGGATTGACGCGCGCCCTGTCACGGCCCTCGCACGGGCTATCGTCGTGCTAACAGGCCCAGTTCGTCCTCGTCGCACGCGTATGCCGGACACGGGGGGTGCCATGGCAGTCGGGCGTTCGTCGCCGTCGCCGTCGGTTCGTGTGGAGGTGCTCGGGCCGCTGCGGCTCGTTGTGGACGGCGCTTGCGTGGACGTACCCGGTCCGAAGCGGCGTGCGGTGCTCGCGCTGCTGGCGATCGCCGAGGGACGGACCGTGACGGTCGACCACCTCATGGACGCGCTGTGGCCCTCGGAGGTACCCGAATCAGGGCGTCAGGCCCTGCACAACCAGGTGTCCCGGCTGCGCGGACACCTCGGTCCCGCGGTGGCCCGGTTCGAGACGCGGCAGGACGGCTATCGACTCGCACTCGGACCCGCCGAACTGGACGCCGCGCAGGCGCGGGCGCTGCTGGCGACGGCGCGTACGACGGCACAGCGGGACCCGGACGGCGCGTTCCGCCTGCTCCAGGAGGCGCACGGGCTGTGGCGAGGGCCGGTTCTCGCCGACCTCACCGACATCACGCCGGTCGCCACCGCGGTCGAGGAGTACGCGCAGCTGCGCCATGAGGTGACCGACGCGCTGATCGCCGGTGCCGTCGCCACGGGACAGGCCGACGGGATCGTGGGGCTGGCCGCCGCGTCATCGGCCGCCGCCCCTCTACGGGAGCCCGCGGTCCTCCTGTTCATGCGGGCGCTGGCGGTGACCGGGCAGGCGCCGGAGGCCCTGCGGGTCGGACGGGAGTACCGGCACCGGCTGGTCGACGAGACCGGCCTCGACCCCTCACCGGCGCTGGACCAGCTTGAGCGCGAGATCATCACAGGCGCCGACGGTTCGGCGTCCGGCCGGCACGAGGCGCCCGGGGCGGCCGCCGGGCCCGGGATGCCGGCCCGGCCGACCACCCGGCTGATCGGCCGTGCGGCGCAGGTCGCGGCCCTGCACCGGCTCCTGGCGGCCGAGCGGCTGGTGACGCTCGTCGGTCCCGGCGGTGTCGGCAAGACCCGGGTCGCCCTGGAGGTCGCGCGGCAGAGCGGCACGGTGACGGTGCTGCTGCTCGCGCCGGTCACCGATCCCGCCGCCATCCCGCACGCGCTGGCGGCGGCCCTGAACCTGAAGGTCGACCGGGGTGACGTGCTGTCCGCCTGCGTCGCCGTGCTGAGCGGCCGTCCCGGTCTGTTGGTGGTCGACAACTGCGAGCACCTGCTCGACGGCGCACGGGACATGGTGGACACGATCCTCTCCACATGCTCCGGCATCTCCCTGCTGGCCACCAGCCGCGAACCTCTCGGCCTCGCCGCCGAACATGTCTCACGGCTGGCGCCGCTGCCGCTGCCCCGTCCCGATCGGGACCCTTCGCGGGTTCCGTCCGTGGCGCTCTTCCTGGACCGGGCCCGCCGGGTTCGACCCGGGCCGCCACCGACGCCGGCACAGCTGCGTACGGTCGCCGACATCGTGCACCGGCTCGACGGGATGCCGCTGGCCATCGAGCTCGCGGCCGGCCGGCTGTCCACGTTCTCCCTGGCTGATCTGCGGGGCCGCCTCGACCGCTCGCTCGACCTGCTCGGCGGGGGCAGCCCCAGCGCGGATTCCCGGCACCGGACGCTGCGCGCGACCGTCGAGTGGTCGTACCAGCTCCTCACCGAGGACGAACGGCGGCTGTTCCGGCATCTGTCGGTCTTCGTCGACGGTGTCGACCTCGACACCGCGGAGCGGCTCGCCGCCGACCTGGACCTGGAGAGTGACCCCGGAAGCACTCTGGCCCGCCTCGTCGACGCCTCCATGATCGAGGCCTCCTTCGAGGGGGCCACCCGTTTCCGCATGCTGGAGACGCTGCGGGCCTTCGGTCTCGACCGGCTCGCGGCGACCGGCGAGGACAAGGCCGCGGCCGAGCGCCTGCTGCGCTGGGCCGTCGAGCTGACCTCGTGGATCGGCGCCGTCATGGCCACTGAACGGGAGCCCGAGGCCGACGCCGTCCTGCGCCGCGAACTGCCGAACCTGCGGGCCGCGTGGCGGCTGGTCCGCGGCCAGGGACCGCTGGACGACGCCGTGTCGATGGTCACCGCGCTGTTCGAGGCGGTCGCCTACCGCGACCTCGTCGAGATTCGCGACTGGGCAGCGGAACTGGCCGACGACCCGGCGCTCGCCGGGCAACCGGGCGCCGTGGCCGTGCTCGGAGTCGCGGCGGAAGCCGCCTACCACCGCGGTGACTACCACCGGGCCGACCGGCTCTCCCGTACCGGGCTGGAGAAAGCGGCCGACAGCACCGGATCATGGCACTGCCTGATGGTCCTCTCGGTGGCCGACCTGGCTCGCGGCGCCTACGACGACGTGGTCGAGCACTCCCTCGCCGCGGTCGATCTCGCCGGCCCACAGCGGGAGAACCTCGGGATCGCCGCCCTCGCGAAGGCCTATTCGGGCGATCTGGACGAGGCGCGGAGACTGAACGACCGAGGGCTGGCCGCCGCGGTGTCGCCCTCGATGCTCTCGTGGGGCGCATACGTCGCCGGGGAGATCGACAGCCTCGCGGGCCACAGCGAGCCGGCTGAACGACACTACCTTCGTGCCATCGACCTGGCCCGCGCCTCGGGCGCCACCTTCCTCGTCGGCGTCGCGACCGTCGGGCTCCACTCGGTACGCGCCTGCGCGGGCCGGGTCCACGAAGCGCTGGACGGCTACCGCGACGTCATCGACTACTTCGCCCGCAACGGCAACTGGACCCACCTGTGGACCGCCCTGCGCAACCTCGCCGACCTGCTGCGCCGACTCGGCGACGACGAACCGGCGGCCCTGATCGACGCCGCGGCCGACCAGGCCCCCGACGCACCCGCCGTCGAAGGCACCCGCCCCGCCCCGGACCGCTCTCACGGCGCCGAACCCACCGCGACCGCCACGGCGACACCGATCCCCGGCCGACCTGCCGTCCTCGACGTGGCACGGCAGGCGATCGAGCGGAACCTCAGACGACTGTGACGGTCCCGTCGTCCTCCAGCCGGGCCCGCACCTCGGCGCCTCCGCTCCAGCGGACATGGATCTCGTCCGTCTCGTCCACGCTCACAGCCACCGACTCCTCCAGTGGCGCGGGGTCCGGCTCGGCGGTGAGGCGTACGAGGGCGACTAGGAGGGTGTCCGCGGACGCCGTGACGCCTGCCAGACCGTCGGGCGAGTCCAACAGGCCATGGAGGGGGAGAAGTTCGGCCCGCGATCCCTCCCCCGCCGCCCAGCCGGTAACCCGTACCGGAGTACCGTCGGACGCCCCCGAGACACGGAACGCCCGTACCTCCACCGCGCCCTCGGCCAGCACGAGGCTCGTGACCCGGGCGCCGGAGGCCGTCGTGTGCCGGGAGGCCGCCCAGCCCTCACCCGCCCCCAACGGCTCGATGCCGGTGCGGCTCGGGTCGTCGCCCACGATCACACTGTTGTCGTACGACGCCGAAGGCTCCGTGACCGTCGAGTACCCGAGCCGCGTGTAGAACGGGTCGTAGCGGACGTCCTCGCTGCCGTGGTTGTGCAGGCGGACCAGTCCGTCCGAACGGGTCGACTGGAGCAGCCAGTTGGGCGGGCCGACCGGCCGGACCTCGTCCTGGCGTTCCACCGGTCCTGGCCGCTCGGCCGCCGTCCACACCTCGTGCTCCGGCGGCAGCAGCAGACCGAGGAAGCCCTTGCTCGCCCAGTACGGGGACGCCGGGCCCGAATAGCCTTGCAGGGCAGCCGGGTTGGGGCCGTGCCAGCCCAGGGTGAGCAGGCCGTGGTCGTCCACGGCCCCCCGGTCGAGGAAGTACTTCAGCGCGCCGGACGCCAGCCGGCGCGTCTCCCCCGACGGCAGCGGCGTACGGCCGGTGAGCGCGCCCAGCCACAGCGGTGCCGTCGTCGCGAAGCGGTACGTCAGCGAACGGCCCTGGTGCATCGGCGCGCCGTCGCCGCCGAACAGGCGGGCGTAGTCCGTGAGATGGGCCGACAGCCGGCCGCCGTACAGGTCGAGCAGCCGCTCGTCGTCCGCCAGCCAGGCGTGCAGCACCGGGTACAGGTGCATCGCCCAGCCGTTGTAGTAGTCGAAGGCCCGGCCGTCACCGTCGGTGTACCAGCCGTCTCCGACGTACCACTGCTCGATGCGTTCGAGGCCCCGGTCGACGGCCGCTCGGGACGCCTCGGGCTCGTAGCCGATATCCCCGAGGAAGCCGCCGACCGTCACCGGGAACAACTCCCAGTTGCAGGGCCAGGGTTCGGCCGTCAGTGCGTCCCCGAGCCACTCCGCGGCCCGCTGCCGTACGCCGTCGTCGAGGCGGTCCCACAGCAACGGCCGGGTCAGGCGCAGGGCGAGGGCGATCGACGCGGACTCCACCAGGGGCTGGCTGCGGTGCTCGATGCGCGGCCAGACGCCGGCGGTTCCGGCGGCGAGGCCGTCTGCGTACCGCTCCAGGGCCTTCTCGTCGCGGCGGAAGGCCGCCAGCATCAGCGTACGGGCGTATCCCTCCAGGCCGTCGGAGAGGCGGCCCGCCCAGCCCGTGTGCTCACCGGGCAGGTGGTAGAGGGCTCGGTCCTCGGAGGCGTACGGCTCCACGGCGGCGAGCAGGGAGTCGGCGGCCGCCTCCCAGTGGGCGCGGGTGTAGCCGGTGTACGGGCTGAGGATGCGGTCCTCGGGAACGCCCGCCGGGTCTCCTGCGGAGGCGGCTGCGGGGTCGACTGCGGGCATCGGTCGGGCTTCCTGTTCTCGCTCGGGTCGTGCGGTGTATCCACGTGTGTACCTGGGGCGCCCCGGTTCCGGACGGGACGCCCCAGGGGTCCAGCTCACCTCACCAGGCGCTCGGGCACCAGGCCTTGGGCGACGAGTTCGTCGCGGACTATCTCCGCGTACGCCGTCGCGCCTCGCGTGGAGGTGTGGGTGTTGTCCCGCTTCTCGTTGTAGAGGTAGAGGGCCTTGGAGCCTTCGACGCCCAGCGATTCGACCATCGCCTTCGTCTTGGCCGTGAGGTCGATGAGCGGCACGTCGTGCGCGGCGGCGACCGAGCGGGTGACGGCCGGGTGGTCGACACCCAGGCCGTTCACCAGGAGGGCCGTGCCGTTGTTGAGGGTGCCGTCGGTGTTGAACCAGCGGCGGACGATCGGGGTGACCAGGACCGGCTTGCCGCCCTTGTCGCGTACTCCGGCGACGAGCGTTTCGAGGTTCGCGCGGTACGTCGCCTCGTCGGTCTGCTTGTCGTTGTGGGCGAGTTGGACGAGCACCAGGTCGCCCTTGCGGATCTGCGGCTGGACGGTCGCGAAGAGCTGGGGGTTGGCGAGGTAGGTGACCGTACTCTCGCCGGAGTCCGCGTAGTTGGCGACCGAGACGCCCTTGCGGAGGTACTGCGGGAGGTGCTGGCCCCAGCCGGAGTAGGGATCGCCGGGCTGGTCGCAGACCGTGGAGTCGCCGACCAGGAAGATCTGGCGGGTGTGGTGGCGACCGGCCGGGGTGACTCGGATGTCGGCGAGCGCGGGGGCCGAGCCGCCGATGACGAGGTCGAGGCCGGGGGTGCCCGCGGGACCGGTGGGCTCGCCCTCGGGGGTGCGGACGTTCACGGTGAAGCTGCGGGCCACCGGCTCGCCGGCCTCGGTGGGCGTCTCGGGGAGCAGGGAGCGCCGGGTCTCGCCGCTGATGGCGGTGCTCGCCGCCGCGCTGCCGCCGAGCCGGACGCGTACGTCGTAGGTGCCCGGAGCCAGGTCGAAGTGACAGGCCGTCGCGGTGCAGTTCTCGATGCCCGGGGCGCGGCCGTGCGCCTGTGCCGGGGTGGCGGACACGGCCGGAGTGGCGGACAGGGCCGTGGCCGCGGTCAGCGCGGCCAGCAGGGTGATCGTGGGGCGTCTCAGGCGATTCGTACGTCTCAGGCGGTTCGGGCGTCTCAAGGGGACTCCTCCAACAGGGCGACGGGTCCTGGCGGCTGGACCGTACCCCTGAATGGCAAGCGCTTTCTAGAGGTGTGCGGCAGGTCAGAGAACCGGGGCCCTGCCGCACGCCCCGGCGAACACTCCTGGCAGCGGGCATGGCTGAGAGGACTCCGACCGCCCGAGTGACGGAGGGCCGGAGTCCTCTTGCCTGTCAGGTCCTGCCTGTCAGGTCAGCTCGCCCGGGTCCACTGCTGGTTGGTGCCCCCGTTGCAGGTGAAGGTGATCAGCGCGGCACCGTCGGCGGTCGATCCGCCGTTCACGTCCAGGCACTCGCCGGTCGCGCGGGACTTGAGGGTGACGTAGGAGCCGGTGGTGGTGACCGACCACTGCTGACTGGTCGCCGAGCCGCAGTTCTCCTGCGTGACGGTGTCGGCGTTCTCCTGCACGCACAGGGAGCTGCCCCGCACCATCAGCTGGGAGTAGCCGCCGCCGACCGACTTGAACCAGTACTTCTGGTTGTTGCCGCCGTTGCAGGTGTACTGCTTGATCTGGGCGCCCGCCCACAGCGACTGGCTGGTCACGTCGGCGCACTTCGAGGAGTGCCGGGCGGCCAGCGTGTTGTACGTGGCGCTCGTACCGGTGACCGTCCCGGCGCTCGTGTCGACCGTGACCTCCGGCGACCAGGACATCGACATGGTGGTCGAGTTCGGGAAGCTCAACGGCAGCCAGACGTAACGGGAGTCGTTGACCGTGCCGCCGAAGGCGTTGCCCCAGCGGTCGCCCATGTAGAGGTAGGAGGTGCCCGAACTCCCTTGCACGGGAAGGACGTAGGCGGTCTGCGAGCCGTACGTCGTCGAGTCGCCGACGTTCTTCATCGCCGTCCAGGGACCCGCGATCGACGTCGCCGTGGCGTACTGCTGCTGGTTGGGGTTCCAGCCCGTCGCGCCCGAAGTCAGCATGAAGTAGACGCCGTTGCGCTTGAAGAGCGCCGGAGCCTCACGGTGACCGCCGTGCCAGGGGTCGGCGACCAGGCTCGCGATGCCGGTGAAGTCGGCCGTCAGCCGGTAGATCTGGAGGTCGTAGTTCTCGCGGGCGGCGGAGATCATGTAACCCGCGCCGTCCGTGTCCACGAACACCGTGATGTCACGGGACATGTGCTGGCCGAGCGGGCGGAAGCTGCCCTTCCAGGCGTAGTTGCCGTCCACGGTGTCCGACACGGCGACCGCGGCACGCGCCTCGCTGTAGTCGGTGCCGTTCTCCTTGTGCATCCACATCACGAACTTGCCGGTGGCCGCGTTGTACATGACCTTCGGCCGCTCGATGTTCGCGGTCGCCAGCTCGGGGTCGGTGGCCTCGGTCAGGACGTGGTTGCGGAACTCCCAGTTCTTCAGGTCCGTGGAGCGGTAGGCGTCCACGTACCGGAAGGTGTTGTCGGGGTTCCGGTGCTCGCCGAACCAGTAGTAGTACGAGCCGACCTTGATGACCCCGCCGCCGTGCGCGTGCACGGGGTTGCCGTTGACGTCGGTGAACTGCGTGCCGTTGGTGATGGTCTGGGGGGCGGCGCTCGCCGGGCCCGCGGTCGCCAGGGCTCCGGCGAGCGCGAGGCAGAGGGCGAGGAGGATCGCGTACGCACGTCTCGTGAACGACGTCATGGAAGACTCGCGTCTCGTCATCGGAGGCTCTCCTTCAGGACGGTGAAGTGGCGGGCAGAGCCGGTCAGACCGGGCAGCTGCCGGATGGGGGTCCAGGTCCTGAGACCGTCGAGACTGTCGCTGTAGTAGTACTTCTTCTCGGCATAACCGTCGAAGTAGATCCGCCAGCCGCCGTTGTCGAGCCGCACGAGCGCCGGGCCCTCGCGCCAGCTGCCCCAGCCCGCCCAGTCGCCGGTGCCGACGAAGGTGTAGGGCCCGGCGAGCTTGTCGGCGGTGGCGTACTCCAGGTACTTGGTCGTCTCCTGCTTGGTGACGGCGTGGTACTTGCCGGCGTGCCGGACGATGAACGTGTCGATGTAGTTGGCGCGGTCCAGGCCCGAAATGGCCCTGGGGACCGACCAGTTGCGCAGTGACGCGTTCGTGGCGGTGAGGAGGTGCGGACGGAATATGGAGTTGTTCGCGGTGTCGAGCGAGACGACGACGTTCACGCTGCCGTTCGCGGGGTCGACGAACCACTCGGGGGCCCAGGTGCGGGCCAGGCCGGGCGTGGGGAGGGTGTGGTTGGCGACGAAGGACCAGTTCGTACGGTCCTTGCTGCGCGCGAACCCGATGGTGTTCCCGGTCCAGTTGGTGGTGTAGACGATCCAGTAGTACCCGTCGGTGTGCTTGATGACCGACGGGTCGCGGATCAGGCCGGTGGGCGGGGTGAAGGCCGGTCCCTTCAGCAGCGAGTACGTCAGTGCGTCCGGGGACTCGTAGACGTACATGTTGGATTCGCTGCTGTTGGTGAACGCCGTCATCGTGTAGCGGGTGGCGGCCGCGGACTTGCGGACGCGCGTGTCGGCGACCGGGATGCCGAAGTCCGGTGTGCCGTCCGGCTTCCAGCCCAGTTTCTGGATGCGGGTGTGCCGGTTGGGGTCGTTCAGCGGGTCGCCGACGATCTCCTTGTACTGGCGGGCGTGGTAGACGATGACGTCGGTGCGCCCGTCCTCGGCGACCGCGAAGGTGTTGTGGCCCGGGCCGTACTGCTTGGTGGTGTCGTTGCTGGTGAAGACCGGGGTCGGCGACTTGGACCAGCTCGCGGGGTCCATGAGGTCGCTGTCCGCGTCGGCGGTCAGCAGGCCCATGCAGTAGTTGTGGTCGGTGGCGCTGGCGGAGTACGACATGAAGACACGGCCGTTGCGTGCGATGACCGACGGGCCCTCGTTGACCTTGAAGCCGATGACCTCCCAGGGCAACTCCGGTGTGGTGAGCCGGACTTGGGGGCCCTTCAAGGTCCACGGGTTCGCCATCTCGGACAGCCAGACCGCGGTGTTGTTGTCCATGCCGGGCTCGTGCTGCGCCCAGGAGAGGTAGCGGGTGCCGCGGTGGGTGAAGGTGGTGGCGTCGAGCGAGAAGGTCTCCCACGCCGTCTTGAGCTGGCCCTTCTCGGTCCAGGTGCCCTTGAAGGGATCGGCGTTGGAGTTCTCGAGGACCCAGATGCGGATGGCCCAGATGTCGTTCGCGGGCGCGGCGGCGAAGTAGATGTACCACTTGCCGTCGATGTGGTGGATCTCCGGCGCCCAGATGTGCGCGCCCATGTCACCGCTCTCGTGCTTCTTCCAGATCACGGACTCGGCGGCCTTGCCGAGCCCGCGCAGGGTGCGGGAGCGGCGCAGGATGATCCGGTCGTACTCGGGAGCGGTGGCCGTGAAGTAGTAGTAGCCGTCGGTGTGACGGTGGATGTGCGGGTCGGCCCGGTTGCGGACGAGCGGGTTGACGTAGGAGGCGCTCACTCCGTCGGCATCCAAGGTGGCGGCCTGGGCCATCCCCGGCACGGCCGTGAGCGCGCCCGCGGCCAGTGCGCCCTTCAGGACGAGTCTGCGGCTCGGGACTTCGGGACTCTCGTCAAGGCGGCTCATGTCGTCCCCTCACGCTGAACATCCGATATATCGAACGGTATCTGTCATTCCGAACGCCGAAACGGTAAGGGTGTGTTACGAGGAGGTCAACGGGTCGGACGCTTCGAAAAAGTCGGACACTTTCGGACCCAAGTTTCTGTTATCCGTCCGAGGCCGCCTCCGTCTCCACTCACGTGAACAAGAACATCCGCGTACGGGCGGCGGGAGCGGGCGCGGCGCTCGCCGTCGCCGTCGCCGCGACAGGAGTCGCAGGAGTCACGGCACCGGGCGCGGTGGCGGCTCCCGCCGGGGCCCAGGACGTCACCGCGGCGGTGCTCGCCGACCGTGACGTCACGCTGCGGGGCGACGCGGTGGTGACCGTGCCAGCCGGGAAAACCACGTACGACGGGGTGTTCCGCGGCGAGGGCACGCTCACCGTGCGCGGCTCCGGGACCCTGGTCCTGACCAAGGACAGCGACTTCACGCTGCCGAAGTCCCGGCAGCGGCAAGCGGTGGGGACGCAGGGCGGCAACCACCCGTACGTCACCACGACCAACCCGGACCCGCCCGCGATCACGGTCGAGCGTGGCGCGACCCTGCAGTACGGCGACGGCGGCACCACCGGGCTGATCGGCCACTTTCCGTACAACACCCCGGCTTTCCGTCTCAACCAGGACAACATCAGGGTCGACGGCACCCTGCGGCTCTCCCTGAAGAGCGCCTACAACCTGGGCACCATCAGCGGTTCCGGGCTGATCACCCAGCCGAGGTTCCTGTGGGGCACCTGGGACCTGTCGGGCACCCACTCCTTCTCCGGGGTGATCGACAACGGCACGCAGGTGAACGCCGGACGCCCGGAGTTCGCGACGGCGCTGCCGAACATGCGCAAGATCCTCAACCAGGGCACGTACACCGTGGACACCCCGCTGGGCCAGACCGTCACCATGGGCATGGACTTCTACCAGCGCGAGTACGGCAGTGACATCAACGTCCAGTCGCGGCCGGGCAGCAAGGTCGTGCTCACCGGCCAGTACAGCTGGTCGAACCAGGGCGGCGACACCGACCCCTCGCTCAGCGACCCCGCACTGAACTGGACGCCCGCGCGCAAGAACATCAACAAGCGCGGCACCAACATCAAGGGCGCCAACGTCCAGTGGGGCGACGGGACCACGAACAAGATCTTCATGCCGGGCACGTCCGAGACGGTCTACATCAACCTCCTTGCTGCCAGGTCCCGTTCGCTGCTCACCTTCGACTACAACGGGCCGGTGACCCTGGGTGCGCCCATCGGCGGCGGCGTGTTCCACGACACGCTGTCCACCCCCGGCGCCGGGGACATCGTCATCAAGGGCACGAAGGGCAACGACGTCACCTTCGCCGCCGTCCAGTACTACAACGGCTCGACGACCGTCCAGAAGGGCGCGGTGCTGCGACTGGGCAGCGGAAAGCCGGGCGGCGACGGAGGGCTGTACACCAAGGGCGACCTCTACAAGGTGGTCAACGACGGCTCGCTGGTGCTCCGCAACACCTCCAAGCCTCTTGCCCTGTCCCGGATCGGCGGCAGCGGCTCGCTCACGCAGTCGGGCGCCGCGACGGCGACACTGACGGGCGGCGCGGTGACGTACACGGGGACGACGACCGTCACCAAGGGCACGCTCGCACTGGACGGCTCAACTCTGGCCCGCAGCAAGGCGATTCGGCTCACCACGACGGACGCGCGGCTCGACGTGCGCAGGGCCCTCGGGCAGACGCTGAACCTGACCACGTCCCTGTCCGGCAAGGGCAGGGTGGTCGGCTCGGTGACGAGTACGGGGAAGGTCTCGGGCGGGGTGACGGTGACCGGGGACTATACGCAGCGCTCGGGTGGTGAACTGGCCGTAGGTGAGCGGGCGTTGAAGGTCGGTGGCAAGGTCGGGCTGGCGGGGAAGCTGGATGCCCGCCTGGACGCCCGTACGGCTTCTTCGGAGGCGAAGGCGGCGAAGGTCGTGCTCATCGACCACGCCGGAAAGACGAAGACGACCGGCACGTTCACCGGGCTCAAAGAGGGCGCCAAGGTCAAGGTGGGCAAGACCGAGTACCGGATCAGCTACCGGGGCGGCGACGGCAACGACGTCGTCCTGACCACCGACACCGCGAGCCCGTCCGCGACGGCCCGGGCCGCCGGGGACTCCGCCGTGCCGAAGGCCGCGGGTGCGGCGAGCACAACCGCCGAGAGCTCCGTACCGCGCGTCTGGTGGCTGGTCGCCGCCGCGCTGGGGCTGCTGGCGGCGCCGGCGATTCCGCTGGCCCTGAAGCGGCGTGCCGCCCGGTCACGGGGCGGGCGGCACGCCTCCACGAGGTGACGGGACGCGCGGCGTCCCGTCTGGGCCCTCCGGGCGCGATAATGAACGAATGACGAAGGAAGAAGAGCGCGGCAGCGCGGCCGTGGGCATCGCGTTGTCGGTGGGCACCTCCGTGGGAATGTCCATAGGGGTCGTACTCGGGCTGCTCGTGTTCGACAACCTCGCGCTCGGAATCAGCCTGGGCATGTGCGTCGGCGTCGCGATCGGCTTCGCCGTCGGAGCCGCCGTCGCCCGGCAGCAGCCGCCTGACGGCCCGCCGAACGACCCTGGATCCGCCTGATGCTCACCCCTCACACCGTGTGAAGGTCAGCGGGCAGCGCCGGCCACCTTCCGGGCCGCCCGCAGGTAGTCGAGCACCAGCGGGCGGTGGTCGTCGGTGTGGGCTGCGAGTGCGAGGCGGCTGGGGGCGATGCCGTGGACCGGGCGGGTGACGACGCCGCCGAGGCTGATCAGGGGTGCGTTCCCGGCGGCGACCAGGCAGACGCCGCGGCCGTCCACCAGGGCCTCGTACGTCTCGTCGGTGCTGGCGATCTCGGCGCCGACGCGCGCCGGACGGCCGCCGCGCTCGTCGAGGGCGAGCCAGTGGTCGCGCAGCGCCCCGGCGCTCTTCGGCAGGGCGAGGAACGGCTCGTCCAGCAGATCGGCGAAGTCGACGGACTCCCGGGCGGCCAGCGGGTGTTGCTCGCGCAGGGCAAGCAGGCGCGGCTCCTCGGCGACCACGACGTACGTGTAACGGTCGAGGTCCGGGATCGGCAGCCATACGAAGGCCACGTCGACCGTGCCGTCCGCGAGCCCGGCGCTGGCGTCCTCCCAGGCGATCTGCCGGAGCCGGACGGTGGCCTCGGGGCGGGCCTCCGTGAAGCGGGAGCGGATCGCCGGGAGCAGGCCGCCGCGGGCCGGGCTGGTGCTCATGCCGACGACGAGGGTGGCCGCCTGCTCGGCCTTCGCGCCCTCGGCCGCGTCCAGGGCATCCTGCCAGGCGGCGAGGACCTTGCGGGCGTACGGCAGGAGGGCCTTGCCCACGGGTGTCAGCTGCACGCCCCGGCTGTCGCGCTCGAACAGCGGCGCCCCCAACTGCCCCTCCAGCGCCCGGACTTGCTTGCTCAGGGCGGGCTGGGAGACGTAGAGGCGTGCGGCGGCACGGGTGAAGTGCAGCTCCTCGGCCACGGTGACGAAGTACCGCAGGTCCCGCGTGTGGGCGTCCATAACCCTTGGTTATCACGACGGGTCTTGGACGGGCGAGCCCTCTCGGTACGAGGCTTGTCGGCAGAGGGAAACACGACCGACGAGGAGACCGTAATGAGCAAGGTATGGCTGGTGACAGGGGCGAACAGCGGTTTCGGGCGGGCGATCACGGAGGCTGCCGTCGCCGCCGGGGACGTCGTGGTGGCCACCGCCCGCCGTCCGGCCACGCTCGACGATCTGGTCGCGGCCCACCCGGACCGGATCGAGGCGCTGCCCCTGGACGTCACGGACCCGGCGGGGATCGAGGCGACCGTGCGGGACGTGGCCGCGCGCCACGGCCGGATCGACGTGCTGGTGAACAACGCGGGCCGCAGCCATGTCGGCGCGTTCGAGGAGACCACGGACGCCGAACTGCGGGAGCTGTTCGAGCTGCATCTGTTCGGACCGGCCGCCCTGGTCCGGGCTGTGCTCCCGCACATGCGCGCCCGCCGCTCCGGCGCGATCGTGCAGCTGAGCAGCATGGGCGGCCAGCTGTCCTTCGCCGGATTCGCCGCCTACAGCGGTACGAAGTTCGCACTGGAGGGCATGTCCGAGGCGCTGGCCGACGAGGTGCGGCCGCACGGCATCAAGGTACTGATCGTCGAACCGGGGGCCTTCCGCACCGGCCTGTTCGGCAACATCAGCGCCAGCCCGGAACTGGACGCGTACGCCGACACGGTCGGACCGACCCGCAACATGGTCGCCGCCGGCGACGGCACCCAGCCCGGCGACCCCGCCAAGGCCGCCGCCGCGATCATCACGGCCCTGGAGGCCGACAACACACCGCTGCGCCTGCCCCTCGGCGACGACGCGGTGGACGCCGTGGTCGGACACCTCGACGGGGTCCGTACGGAGATCGCCGCGTGGGAGAAGGTCGCGCGGGCGACGGCGTTCGGCGACTGAGGCGGGGCGAGGCCTCGCACACGTGCGGGCGGGCGGGTGCGGGGACCGGGGCCGGGCCAAGGCCAGGGCCGAGAAAACCCCGTGCGGGCCTCCCCGCCTCGTTGCTACCGTTCCCGCCATGAAGCGCGCCCATATGACGACGACGCCGGAGAGTGTCCCGGCGCGCTGAGCGATGAGCCAGTCCGAAGCCCCGGGGCGAGTGCCCCGGGGCTTCGGCGTACCCGGTCACTCGCCCGGATCCGTACCGTCCGCGAGGAGACCGCCACCATGAACGACAACAGCCACCAGAGCAGCCACGACCATCGCCGACTCGGCCGCGAGCTCGGCCTGTTCGACACCGATCCGCTGATCGGCGCGGGGCTGCCGTACTGGCTGCCCGACGGCGCGGTCGTACGGCACACCCTGGAGGAGTACATCCGCGGGGAGGAGCGGCGGGCGGGATACCGGCACGTGTACTCGCCGGTCCTCGGCAAGCGGGAGCTGTACGAGATCTCGGGGCACTGGTCGCACTACAGCGAGGACATGTTCCCGCCGATGGAACTGGGCGCGGAGCAGGTCGTGCTGCGGCCGAGTCTGTGTCCCCACCATGCGGTGATCTACCGTTCCCGCTCCCACAGCTACCGCGAACTTCCCCTGAGAATGGCCGAGTTGGGCGACATGTACCGCTCCGAGCTGTCCGGTGTGCTGGGCGGGCTCACCCGCGTACGCGCGATCCACCTCAACGACGCGCACATCTTCTGCACCCTGGACCAGGTGGCGGAGGAGGCCCGGGCCGCGCTGGAGATGATCCGCCGGGCGTACGACGCGCTCGGCATCAGCCCGGCCCGCTACCGGCTCTCCCTGCCGGGCCCGGGTGGCAAGTACGTCGCCGCGCCGGAGCTGTGGCGGCGGTCCACCGCGTTGCTGACCGAGGTCCTGGACGGCTCCGGGTTGCCGTACGAGGCGGCCGAGGGCGAGGCCGCGTTCTACGGGCCGAAGATCGACGTCCAGGTCGCCGACGGCGCGGGCCGGGAGTCCACCCTGTCCACCGTGCAGATCGACTTCCACCAGCCGGAGCGGTTCGACCTGCACTACATCGGCGCGGACGGCGCGAAGCACCGGCCGGTCATGGTGCACCGCAGCGTCATCGGCAGCGTGGAGCGGGCCGTCGCCCTCCTCATCGAGAAACACGGCGGAGCCTTCCCGGCCTGGCTGGCCCCGACCCAGCTGGTGGTCCTGCCGGTCTCGGAGGCCCAGTCGCCGGACGCCGTCTCGTTCGCCCGGCGTTGTACCGAACGCGGGCTGCGCGCCGAGATCGCCGGCCCGGAGAGCGGCACTCTGGGCGCCCGCGTGAGGGAGGCCCGCCTCGTCCCCTACCAGGCGGTGATCGGTGCGAAGGAGGCCGCCGACGACCGGGTCGCGCTGCGACTGCGGGACGGGCGACGCCTGGACCCGCAGCCGGCCGGGGAAGTCGTCGACCGGGTCGCCTCGGTGGTCGACGCCCATAGCACCGGGCCCCTTTAGGGGCGCGTTCAGGGGCGCGGGGAACTGCGCAGTCTTTTAGGGGCGCGGGGCTGTGACATATGCGGCTCCGCCGCGTGGGCGCGACCAGCCCCACCGGCCCGCAGCGTTCGTACGGCCTGCGGAGCGCTCAGACGCTCTCCCGGCGCCCTCGCAGCCACACGTACACAGGAATCCCCGCGAACAGGAACAGCACCCCCTGATAGACCGCCGCATACCCCGCCCCCGCGATCAGCCAGAAGGAGAACGCGAAGGAGAGCCCGGCAACGATCAGGTCCCGGACCAGACCCGCGGGGCGAACCCGCTCGCGGGTCCCCCGGGCCAGCCAGTACAACTGGGCCGCGGCCGACAGCAGATACGGCACGCACCCGGTGAAGGTGGTGATGAGGACGAGGACACGGAAGGTGGTGCCCGGGCCTGCCGTGTAGTTCAGGGCGATCAGCAGCGAGCCGAGGACAGCGCAGGCCAGGACCCCGAAACCAGGCACCCCGCCCTTGCCCATGCGAGCGAACGCCGCCGGGAACAGCCCGTCCCGCGCGGCGGCGTACGGCATCTGCGCGCTCATCAGGATCCAGCCGTTGAGGCAGCCGACCATCGAGGCGAGGGCGACCGCGGCGATGACCGTGCCACCCCAGTGGCCGCCGGTCATCGCGTCGACCGCGTCGGCGAACGGCGCCCCGGACTCGGCGAGTTCGCCGTGCGGGACGAGGCCGAAGACCGCCACCGTGCCGAGGAGGTAGACGAGGGCCGAGCCGAGCGTGCCCAGGACGCTCGCTCGGCCCACCGTCCGCTCGGGGTCGCGGACCTCGCCGGCGCTCATGGCTGCCGACTCGACGCCGAGGAAGCTGTAGAGCAGCAGTGCGGCCGAGGCGGCGAGCGCGCCGGGCACGCTGTCGCCTGAGGCGTTGAACGGGCCGAAGTTGTCGGTGTCGATGAAGAAGAGTCCGACGGTGGCGACGAGGAGCAGCGGCACGAACTTCAGGATGGTCGACACGATCTGTACGCCGCCCACCCAGCGCGTGCCCGCGAAGTTCGCGGCGGCGGGCAGCCACAGCGCGGCCGCCGCCACGGTCGCCTCCAGCGCGCGGTTGCCGTCCAGCGGCAGCAGCACGTCCGCGTATCCGACGGTCGCGACGGCGAGGGCGGCGATGCTGACCCAGGTCATGGTCCAGTACGACCAGGCCGACAGGAAGCCCGCGAACTCGCCGAACGCGTCGCGCGGGTACACGTACAGCCCGCCGGTCACCGGGCTGCGGCGCGCCAGCTTCCCGAAGAGCAGGGCGAGCAGTACCGCGCCCACGGAGAGGACGAGGAAGGCGAGCAGGCTGACTGTGCCGTACGGGGCGACGGTTGCGGGCAGTACGAAGATGCCGCCGCCGATGATGTTGCCCATGACCAGGGCGGTGGCGGCGGCGAGGCCGAAGCGCTTCGGGCCCTGGGACGGCGGGGCGTCCTTGGTCGGCGGGGCGGGATCTGTGGTGTCTGCGGCAGGCATGGGGAGGTCCGTTGTTCCGTGGGGAGCCGTGGGGGTGGGGATCTGTGGGGGTGGGGATCCGTGGGGAGGGGAGCGTGAGCCTAACCCGGCATCCCATATGGTGGGCGATCTGTTCATGTACTGGACACAAAGCGGGTGTCTGCTCTCGCGTCGACTAGCGTCGTCCCATGACCAGCGATGCCACCCGTACTCTCGCCGAAGCCCTCGCCACCGGCACCCGCGCCGTCGTCCTGGACGGCGGTATGTCCAACCAGCTCGAATCGGCCGGGCACGATCTGAGCGACGAGTTGTGGTCGGCCCGGCTGCTCGCCGAGCGGCCCGAGGCGATCACCGAGGCGCACCTCGCCTATTTCGAGGCGGGCGCGAACGTGGCGATCACCTCCAGCTACCAGGCGACCTTCGAGGGCTTCGCCCAGCGCGGCATCTCCCGCGAGCGCGCCGCCGAACTGCTCGGACTCAGCGTCGGACTCGCCCGCGAGGCGGCCCGGCGGGCGGCGGCCAAGGGTGTGCGCGAGCCGTTGTGGGTGGCGGCTTCGGTGGGTCCGTACGGGGCGATGCTGGCGGACGGCTCGGAGTACCGGGGGCGGTACGGGCTGAGCGTGGCCGAGTTGGAGCGGTTCCACCGGCCCCGGCTGGAGGTGCTCGCGGCCGCCGGGCCTGACGTGCTCGCGCTGGAGACCGTGCCCGATGCCGACGAGGCGCGGGCGCTGCTGCGGGCGGTGCGGGGGCTTGGCGTGCCGGCGTGGCTGTCGTACAGCGTCGCCGGGGGGCGGACGCGGGCCGGGCAGCCGTTGGAGGAGGCCTTCGCGGTCGCCGCCGAGGCCGATGAGGTGATCGCGGTTGGTGTCAACTGCTGTGTGCCCGATGACGTGGACGGTGCGGTGGAGATCGCCGCGCGTGTTACCGGCAAGCCGGTTGTGGTGTATCCGAACAGTGGCGAGACCTGGGATGCCGGGGCGCGGGCCTGGACCGGGCGTTCCAGCTTCTCGTCTGAGCAGGTCGCTGGTTGGGAGCGGGGTGGGGCGCGGTTGATTGGTGGGTGCTGTCGGGTTGGGCCGGGGGCGATTTCGGGGATTGCGGGGGTGTTGCGCGGAGCGTAGCGCTCCGCGGGTTGGGCGGTTGTTTGTCTGCGGGTTCGGTGGGGGCTGGTCGCGCAGTTCCTCGCGCCCCTGGGGTGGTGGGTGGTGGGGTCGGTGCCGCGACGGGGTATCCGATCGCCGCTC